>NZ_JBQQCE010000339.1:0-10927 GCF_052245645.1 Streptomyces sp. KR55
CGCGCGGCGGTCGGCCAGATCGCCTGGCCGACCGTCCTGCTGATCTGCGGCGTGCTCACCTACGTCGGTGTCCTGGACGAGATGGGCACCATCACCTGGGCCGGCGAAGGCGTCGGCGGCATCGGCGTTCCACTGCTGGCCGCGCTCCTGCTGTGCTACATCGGCGCGATCGTCTCGGCGTTCGCCTCGTCCGTCGGCATCATGGGCGCGCTGATTCCGCTGGCGGTTCCGTTCCTCGCGCAGGGCGAGATCGGGGCGGTCGGCATGGTGGCTGCGCTGGCGGTGTCGGCGACGGTGGTGGACGTGAGCCCGTTCTCGACGAACGGCGCGCTGGTCCTGGCCGCGGCACCCGACGTCGACCGTGAGCGTTTCTTCCGGCAGCTGATGGTGTACGGAGGGATCGTGGTGGCGGCGGTGCCCGCGGTGGTGTGGCTGGTGCTGGTCGTGCCCGGTTTCGGGTAACCCGCACGTGCGGCATGGCAACAGGTGACGACGACAAAGGAGTACGACGCGTGTCCCCTCTCTTTCCGGCCCTGACGAACAGCCCGGGTGAGCACATCGCCCTGCGGTTCGGCGACCGGTCCCTGTCCTACGCCCGACTCGCCGCGGCGGCCGGTGCCGTCGCCGAACGGGTACGCGGTGAGGGCCGCGTCGCCGTGTGGGCGACGCCCGCGTTGGAGACGGCCGTCGCGGTGGTGGGAACACTGCTCGCGGGGGTCGCCGCCGTTCCCCTCAACCCGAAGTCCGGAGAGAAGGAGCTCGGTCACATCCTCACCGACAGTGCGCCGACGTTCGTACTCGCGGCGCCCGGCGATGAATTGCCCGATTCTCTGCGGGACTTGGAGCGGGTCGACGTCGATGCACAAGCGACAGGCACGCTCCCCGAGGAGCAGACCGACGACGCCGCCCCCGCCCTCATCGTCTACACCTCCGGCACCACCGGCCCGCCCAAGGGCGCCGTCATCCCCCGTCGGGCGATCGCCGCGACCCTGGACGCGCTCGCCGACGCCTGGCAGTGGACCGGCGAGGATGTGCTGGTGCACGGGCTGCCGCTGTTCCATGTGCACGGTCTGGTGCTCGGCATTCTGGGCCCGCTCCGGCACGGCGGTTCGGTGCGGCATCTGGGCCGGTTCAGCACCGAGGGCGTGGCGCGGGAGCTGAACGGTGGGGCGACGATGCTGTTCGGGGTGCCGACGATGTACCACCGGATCGCCGAGGACCTCGCGGACAATCCGTCGCTCGCCAAGGGGCTCACCGGGGCGCGGCTGCTGGTCTCCGGTTCCGCCGCGCTGCCCGTGCACGACCACGAGCGGATCGCGGCCGCCACCGGACGCCGGGTCATCGAGCGGTACGGCATGACCGAGACGCTGATGAACACCAGCGTCCGCGCGGACGGCGAGGCGCGACCGGGGACGGTCGGTGTGCCGTTGCCGGGAGTTGAGCTGCGGCTCGTGGAGGACGACGGGGCGCCCATCAGGTCGTACGACGGTGAGAGCGTCGGCGAGATCCAGGTGCGCGGGCCGAACCTGTTCACCGAGTACCTCAACCGGCCCGACGCCACCGCCGCCGCCTTCACCGCCGACGGCTGGTTCCGCACCGGCGACATGGCGGTCCGCGAGCCCGACGGCTATGTCCGTATCGTCGGCCGCAAGGCCACCGATCTGATCAAGAGCGGCGGTTACAAGATCGGCGCCGGTGAGATCGAGAACGCTCTCCTGGAGCATCCGGGGGTGCGGGAGGCCGCTGTCACCGGGGAGCCCGACCCTGATCTCGGTGAGCGGATCGTCGCCTGGATCGTGCCCGCCGATCCGCAGACCCCGCCCGGCGTCGAGGAGTTGGCCGATCACGTGGCCCGCCGGCTCGCCCCGCACAAGCGGCCACGTGTCGTGCACCACCTGGAGTCCCTGCCCCGCAACGACATGGGGAAGATCATGAAGCGGGCGCTGGGCGGCCATGCCTGAGCGCCTCTCCGCCCGCCGGGCCATCACCCTCGTCGCCGACGAGTTCAACGAACTCCCCTACCCGACAAGGGAGTCCGAGCCCGACGGGCCCCTCTCCTGGCAGGGCTACGACGCCTCCCGTGCCCGCGCCGCCGCACGCACCGGTGAGGACGAGTCCGTGGTCTGCGGCACCGCCCGCATCGAGGGCACGGACGCCGTGCTGATCGCCTTCGAGTTCGGCTTCCTCGGCGGCTCGCTCGGCGAGCGCACCGGCGACCGGCTGGAGGCGGCGTACCTGCACGCCCGCGAGCACCGGCTGCCGGTCGTGTCGCTGATCGCGACGGGTGGCAGCCGGATGCAGGAGGGCATGGTCGCGCTCACCCAGCTCCAGCGTGTGGCCCGGCAGTCGGTGCTCACCCGGGAGGCCGGTCTGCCGCAGGTCGCCGTACTGCGGGATCCGACGACGGGTGGCGGCTGGGCCACCCTCGGGGCGGGCGCCGACGTGATCCTCGCGCTGCCCGGCGCCCAGGTCGGCTTCGCCGGCTCCCGGGTGCGGCCGGCGGACGCGGACCCGGCGGCGTACACGGCCGAGGCGCAGGTGGCAGCCGGCGCGGCCGACGCGGTCGTACCAGAGGAGGAGCTGCGGGCGACGCTGGGGCGGTGGCTGCGGCTGCTGACCGCGTCCTCGGCCGAGCCCGCGCCGCCGCCGGGTCCGCTCGGCGTGACCGACCTCCCGGCGACCGGATGGGACGCCGTCCGGCGCGCCCGCTCACCCCAACGGCCGTGTGCCCAGCGCTACTTGGATGCCTACTTCACCGACCGTGTCGCGATCAGCGGCGATCGCTGCGGCGGCACCGACGACGGCATGCTGTGCGGCTTCGGGGCGCACGAGGGGCGTACCGTCGCGTACGCCGCCCAGACCGGGACCGCGACCCGTCCCGCCGGTTACCGCACCGCCGCCCGTCTGATCCGGCTCGCGGACCGGCTCGGTATCCCCGTGCTGACCCTGGTGGACACCCCGGGCGCGGCCAATGACGCGGAGGCGGAACGGCTGGGGGTGGGCGCCGCGATCGCGGAGGTGTTCGGCGCGGTGGCGGCCGCGCGCACGCCGGTCACGACGCTGGTGATCGGCGAGGGCGGCTCGGGCGGCGCGCTCGCGCTCGCGGCGCCGGACAACACGTGGGTCACCCCGGACAGCTACTTCTCGGTGATCGCCCCCGAGCTGGCGGCCGCGATACTGAAACGACCTCCGGAGGAGGTGGAGGAGACGGCTGGTCAACTCCGCATTCGGCCACAGGACTTGGCAGATCTGGGGATCGCGCGGACCATCACATGACACACGGCGGTGCCGTCTCCTCCTCCCCTCCGGGGGGAGACGGCACCGCCGGTGTCCGCCTAACGCACCCCCACCGCCCGGATGATCTCCTGCGTCACCGAGCCGCCCCGGTCATCGCTCGCCGACGCCCGCAGGGATACGTACTCGGCGTCGCCCGGCACGGTCAGTGTGCCGCGCCAGGAGTCCGCGTCGCCGGTGAGCCGGACCGGATGCCACGATGTGCCGTCGTCGTACGACACCTCGAGCGTTCCGCCGCCGATGCTGCCTGTGTCCGACGCGTCGGCCACGTACTCGGCGTGGATTCCGACGGGCACCTTCCGCCCGCCGGGCACATCGCCGGCGAGGTCGGTGTCGACGTCGAAGCCGAGGTTGATCAGCGGCAGATACGTCCAGCGGTCGGTGGGTGTGGCCGCCGAGCGGAACGTCCACTCGGCGTGGCCCCGGGTGGCGAGTTCCCAGCGTTCGGGGTCGAGTGTGGTTTCGGTGACGACCTTGTAGGTGCGCTCGTCGGCGGGTGCGTCCCACACGTACACGCCGGAACTGCGGCGCCGGTCGACCAGTTCCCCGTCGAGGTAGACCTCCGTGTACTGGGTCATGCCGGTCTCCTCGCTCCAGACGTCACCGAAGCCGGTGTGGTCGGGACCGGAGTCGCCCCAGCCTGGGGTGTTGAACTGGATCTGGTTGCCGACGCGTTGCTGCCCCCAGCCAAGCCCGGTGCCGAGCCACGGATGCCAGACCGGCCTGAACCAGTTCAGGTCCGGGCGCGTCCCGCCCCGGTAGCGGACCAGCCCGCCGCGTTCCTCCAGCGCCCCGTCGGCCATCGTCACCGACTCGTGCCACAGCTGACCGTCGGCCGTGGAGACGTAGTCCGTGCGCTCGGCCGGGTAGTCGATCCGCTCGCGAAAGCCGATCCCGATGGGGAAGGTGTCGGTGATGGAGTACCGGAACTCGCCCCCGCTGACCGGCTTCACCGCATGGAACGTCGTGTGCACCGCGGCGAGTTCGCGGTGTTCGTCCGGTGCGTAGGTCAGATCGCGGTCGGGGACGGCGCCCTCGTGTCCCTTCGACAGGTCGTACACGTACGGGGTGTTGCGCGTGCCGGTCATGTCGACCGTTCCGGCGGCCCGCAGGCGCTCGGCGTCGGCCTTGTCGACCGTGGCGATCTGCAGCGGGCGGTCGGCGCCGTCGTCGGTGCCCCACCAGGCGTTGAGCCGTCCGGGGTTGTCGTCGGTCACGAACAGCGCCTTGACGCCCGCGTCCTGCGCCGCCTGGGCCAGCGCGGCCGGCTCGGTGCCGTCGGTGAGGCGGGCAAGCACCGCCTTGCCCTCGACGCCGGTGAAGGGGCCGTCCCCGGCATCCACCAGCGGCAGCCTGCTGCGGCCCTCGATCAGGGTGCCGCCCGGCTGGGCGAGGGCGTTGCCGATGCCCTTGACCTCCAGCAAGGGCTTGCCGAGCCGCCAGACGGTCCGGTACTCGAAGCTCCCCTGCGTGACCTTCTTCCCGGTCGGCGCGGCGAAGACGCTGTCGTACTTCACGGGCACCTGGGCAGCCCCGAACAGGTCGGCGCCGTTCGCCTTCCGATCGTACTCCATGATCAGTTGCCGGGTCTCGGTGCGCCGGTCGACGTCGGCCCTGATCTCCCGCAGCTCCCGTCCGTCCAGGGTGACCTCCCGGTCCCGGTCCAGGATGACCTCGGGTGCCGCGAGGAAGCCGAGGCCCAGTGAGTCGGTGCCGTGGCTGCCGCGCACGTCGAGGAAGGAGGTGAGGCTGTACGTCCCCGGCTTCAGCCGCAGTTTCAGCGTCCCGGAGTCGCCGACGTACGCTGCGACGGGGTCGACGCGCTCGGCGAGGTGCTGCACCACGAGGTCGGCGGCGGTGGCGGCCCCGTCCCGGTCCTTGACGTGCACGGTGAGCGTGTACCGCTCGTCCTCCTTGACCAGCCCGAACGCGGTGTGCGCGACCGGGGTGCCGGCGACGGAGGCGACGATCCGCCCGCTGGTGTTGCCCACCGGCGCCTCGGAGCCGTCGCCGGTCACGGTGGTGGACGCCGTGCCGTGCGCCGGCACGGTGAGGGTGGTGTCGGCGAGGGTGGCGGCCTCGCCCTGCACGGCGAGGTCCAGCTCGACGTCGGCGTCCGAGGTGTTGGTGTAGGTGACGGTCCTGGTCACCGGCTGGTTGTTCTCGTACGGCCACCGGTGGAAGCCCAGGTCGACGCTTCCCGTGGCCGTGACCTCGGCCCCGATCGCGTCCGGCACGCTCACCCGCCCGGCGCCCAGCGTGTAGACGGACGCGTCGAGCTGCTTCGACGTCGACATCAGCGCGTCCTTGAGCTGCGCGCCGGTCCAGTCGGGATGCTGCTCGGCGAGCAGGGCGGCGACGCCGGCGACATGCGGGGTCGCCATGGACGTACCGCTCATGGAGACGTAGTCGCCGCTGCCGCCGCTGAGACTGGAGCGGGCGGCGAGGATGTTCACGCCCGGAGCCGCGAGGTCGGGCTTGAGCGCGTTGTCCCCGTAGCGGGGTCCGGCGCTGGTGAAGTAGGCGGCCTGGTCGGCGGAGTCGACGGCACCGACGGTGAGCGCGGCGTCGGCGGCGCCGGGCGAGCCGATGGCGGAGGGCGCGCCGGTGTTGCCGGCGGCGATGACGAAGAGGGCGCCGGTCTCGGCGCTGAGGGTGTTGACGGCCTGCGCCATGGGATCCGTGCCGTCGCTGGGCTCGGTCGAGCCGAGGCTCATGGAGACGATGTCGGCCTGCACCTCCCGTGCGGCCCACTCCATGCCGGCGATGATCTGCGACTCGCTGCCGGACCCCTCGTCGCTGAGCACCTTGCCGACCGCCAGCGAGGCCCCCGGCGCGACCCCCTTCTCGGCGCCGTCCGACGCGGCGCCGGTGCCGGCGACGGTGGACGCCACATGCGTACCGTGCCCGTCCCGGTCGGCGACCTCCTGCCCCTCGATGAAGCTCCTGCTGGCCGAGACCTGCGACGCCAGGTCGGGATGGGTCGCGTCCACGCCGGTGTCAAGCACGGCGACGGTGACGCCCTTCCCGGTCAGCCCCGCCTCCCAGCCCGCGGGCGTCCCGATCTGCGCGTTGCTCTCCGCCATGTCGGCGTCGACCCGCCCGTCCAGCCAGACGCCCGCGATGCCGTCCTGCCGGGTGAACGCCCGCCAGAACGCCCGCCCCTTGTCCGCCTCCACGGCGGCCCCGCGCACGCTCTCCAGCGTCCGCGTCCGCTCGGCACCGCGCGGGGTGACGGCCCGCGTGCCCTTCTCGTACGTCACGATCAACGGCAGCTCAGTGGTGTCGCTGTCGGCGAACCCCTGACGTATCAACTCGCTGACGTCGAACAGCCGTTGGTCGAGAGTGCCGGCCCGCAGATACGGAAGTGCCTCGTCCGGTACGACGGTGACGTGGCCGTTCGCCTGCTGCGTGCGCACGGCGCCGGTGGCCCCCCGCGGCCGGTCGACGGTGACCGTCTTCCGTCCGCCGCCGAGCTCGGCGACGGTCACCTTGTCGCCGGTGACGAGTGTGACGGTACGGGCTCGGGGCGCCGCACGCGTGGACACACCGGTGTCCTGCGCCGACACCGGGCTCACGGGCAGCAGAGCGAGCACGAGCCCGGCCGACAGGAGGATCGCCCCGCGTCCGACTGGTCCTCTGGTCATGCACACGCCTCTCTTCGTCGGGTGATGGGGAAGAGTGTCAGGCGCCTTGTGTTGCAGGTGAGTTGAACGGAGCTGGCGGATAGACGTAGTGGCGGGTTCCCGCCAGGTACGGCGCCGGCAGCGCAAGCAACGCGGCGGCAAGCCGCGGAAAACCACCCGTACAGCCGCACCCCGCCCGGCCCCCTCCAGAAGGCGCCGCCCTCCCCGCCCCCCACACGATGCAAAGAGGCCCGCCGCCCGGCGGCCGCCACGGTCTGTGCCCCTCGGGAGGATCCGCGATGACCGCCAGCCTGGAGCAGCTACGCCGGTGCCACTTCGCCGTCGATCTGGGGGCGGCGCGGACGCGGGTCTACGTCAAGGGCGCCGGGCTTGTCGTGGACCAGCCGTCCGCCGCGGCCGTGAACACCAACACCGGCGCACTGATCGCGGTCGGCGAGCTCGCGGAGAAGATGACCGGCCGCACTCCCCAACACATCCGTGTCGTACGGCCGGTGTCCGGCGGCACGGTCGTCGACATCGAGATGGCCCAGCGGATGCTGCGGCATCTGCTCGGCGACAAGACCCGCCGCGCGCTGCGCCGCAAGCCCGGACTCCGGGCCGCCGCCTGCACCCCGCACGACGCCGGCCCGCTCGCCCAGCGGGCGACGACCGAGACGCTCGTCGGTCTCGGCGCCCGCCGCGTCGAACTCGTCGACACCCTCATCGCCGCCGCCGTCGGCTGCGGACTGCCCGTCGAGCAGCCCGAGGCCACCATGATCCTGGTGTGCGGCGCGGCCGCGACGCAGGTCGCCGTGCTGTCCCTCGGCTCCATCGTCACCGCCGAACGCATCCCGGTCGGCGGTGAGGCCGTCGACAACGCGATCGTGCTGCATCTGCGGCACGAGCACGAACTCGTGCTGCCGAGTCAGTCGGTACGGCCGCTGCAGCTGGCCCTGTCCGGCAACGGCCTCACCCCGCACGGGCCGACGTCGACGGAGATCCACGGCCGGGATGTGGCCACCGGCCTGCCCCGTTCCGTCCAGATCGACACCGCCGCCGTACGCGACGCCATCCAGACCCCGCTCACCGCCGTGCTCGACGGCATCGGCAAAGTGCTGCGGGAGTGCCCGCCCGACCTGGTGGCCGACCTCGCCGACCGGGGGATCATGATGGTCGGCGGCAGCGCCCTGCTCCCCGGGTTCGACCAGATGCTGCGGCAGGCCACCGGGATGCCGGTGCACATCGCCGAACGGCCCGACGTGTGCGCCGTGCGGGGCCTCGGCACCATGCTGGAGGGCAGGGTCGAGCCGCTGGAGCTGAATTCGCTGGACAGGTGAGCCCGCCGACGCCGTGAGCGGCCCGGGCAGGGCGTAGCCCCCGCCATTGGGGTGTAGCGCGCGGTGTGCCGGGAAGGCGCACTTGCAGCATCTGCTGCATCGCCGGGTCGGCGTACGCCGCTCGGCGGTGAGACGGGGGCGCCACACGGACCTGGAAGGCGGTGACATGAACTCAGTGGCCCCACTCTCCCTCGCGGAGCGGTTACGCCCACTCGCCATCGACGGCCGCACCGACGGCACGGGCCGGTCGGTGCTCAGCGCACGAGGAGAACTCGTCCATGGGTGCGCGGACACCCTGGCCGACGTACTGGCCGAACTGCCCGTCCACACCTGCCGGATAGAGCTGGACATGGCCGGGGTGATCTTCATGGACACGGCGGGAGGGCAGTTCCTGGACGTCCTGCACGACCACGGCCGACGGCACCTGATCCCGGTCTCGGCCACGAACTGGCGGGGCCAGCCGCGCCGGGTCCTGGAACTGTTCGGCCTGGACGCCACGGACCCGCTGCGTTCCACGGCACCGGACCCCGCCCCGGCACCCGGCCCCGCCCCGACACCCTCCGCGGTGGCCCTCGAGCGCGCGGAGCAACTGCACGAACTGCGCGAGGAGATAATCCAGTTGCGGAAGGCGATCGCCTCCCGCCCGGTGATCGACCAGGCCCGCGGCATCCTCATGGCCACCCACGCCTGCACGTCCGACGAGGCCTGGCACATCCTCCGTGCGGCCTCCCAGCTCTCCAACACCAAGCTCCACAAGGTGGCCGCGGCCGTCACGGCCGGCGCCGAATCCGACGGCCCATCACTTCCGGAGGAGCTGCGTACGGCCCTGCGCAGGGCAGTCGCCCGGCGCGGGGCCTGACGCCTGGTCGGTGGTGTGTGTACTCACGAGGCTCCCCTTTGCTTCGACATTCGTCGAAGTCTTGCAGCGGTAAGCATGGCAGCCGACTCGACACCCGCCAACATAGACATACATCGAATTAGCTGCTTCGACATGTGTCAACATTGATGCATGTCGAACACCAAGGTGCTGCCGCTGCTCGAACCGGACGCGCCCGTGGCCGAAGCTCCGTGCTGCCCGCCGCTGGCCGAGCGCCCCTTCACCGCCGAGGAGGCCGAGCGGACGGCGAAGATGTTCAAGGCGCTCGGCGATCCGGTGCGCCTGCGGCTGTTCTCGCTGGTCGCCTCGCACGAGGGCGGCGAGGCGTGCGTGTGCGACATCTCCGACGTGGGCGTCTCTCAGCCGACCGTGTCGCACCACCTGAAGAAGCTCAAGGAAGCCGGCCTGCTCACCTCCGAGCGGCGCGGCACGTGGGTCTACTACAAGGTCGCACCGTCCGTCGTGGCAGCAATGGGCCAGATGCTCGCCCTGCCACGCGAGGGCGCGTGACCATCACCTGGGTGGTCCGCCTCATGCGTCGGAGGCAGTCCGGCCGGTCATGAAGACGACCGCCACGAGCGCCGGCCCGACCACGGCCCCGACTAGCTGCATCCCGACGAACGCCGACACGGAACCCGGCGCGATCCCCGCAAAGGTGTCGCTGAAGACGCGGCCGCCCGCGCACGCGCACGTCCGCACCCCCTCGTCGTCCTGGCCGAGCATCTGACGACCGAGCGGCTCGACGCCCTCGCCCAGCGCCGGATACCGGCGGGCCGCATGGTGGTCTCCTCCGCGGGCCCGCGTCCGAGGCCGTGCGACCTCAGGCGGTTGTGGCGGTCAGCCGAAGCGGCCGGAGATGTAGTCCTCGGTGCGCTGGTCGGAGGGGTTGGAGAAGATCCGCTCGGTCTCGTCGTACTCGACGAGCCGGCCGTGGCGTTCGCCCTTGCTGTCGACGTCCGCGGTGAAGAAGGCGGTGCGGTCGGAGACACGTGCGGCCTGCTGCATGTTGTGGGTGACGACGATGATCGTGAACTCCTGGGCGAGCTGCTCCATGAGGTCCTCGATCTTCATCGTGGCGATCGGGTCCAGCGCCGAGCACGGCTCGTCCATCAGGATCACCTCCGGCTTGACCGCGATGGTGCGGGCGATGCACAGCCGCTGCTGCTGGCCGCCGGAGAGGGCGAGCGCGGAGGTCTTGAGCTTGTCCTTGACCTCGTCCCACAGCGCCGCGTGGGTCAGTGTCTCCTCGACCAGGTCGTCGAGGTTGCCCTTGAAGCCGCCCACCCTCGGCCCGTACGCGATGTTGTCGTAGATCGACTTCGGGAACGGGTTGGGCTTCTGGAAGACCATGCCGATCCGCCGTCGCACCTCGATCGGGTCGACCTCGCGGCCGTACAGGTCCTCGTTGTGGTAGCGGATCTTGCCGACGACACGGGCACCGGGAATGAGGTCGTTCATCCGGTTGAAGCAGCGGATCATCGTGGACTTGCCGCACCCCGACGGGCCGATCATGGCGGTGATCTGACGCCGCCCGATCGTCATGTTGACGTCCCGGACGGCCTCGTGGGCGCCGTAGAAGACCGACAGGCTGCCGACTTCGAAGACCGGTTCGGCCAGGGACGGGGCGCCGTGGTAGGTGACCTGCGGAATCCTGGTGCCGCCGGAGGAGTCGGGCGGAGGGGTCATGGCGGTCTCCTGCGGGAGGGGCGGTGGGGCAGGGACGGTGGCCGTCACCAGCGACGGACGTAGCGGTTGCGCAGCCAGATCGCCAGCGAGTTCATGGCCAGCAGGAT
>NZ_JBQQCE010000034.1:0-36409 GCF_052245645.1 Streptomyces sp. KR55
GAACGGGCCCGTGGCCGAGCAGCTCAAGGCGGCGGCCCCGGACGGCATCGACGTCTACTTCGACAACGTCGGCGGCGACCACCTCGAGGCCGCGATCGGCGCCCTGAACGTGCATGGCCGCGCAGCGCTGTGCGGGGCCATCGCCCAGTACAACGCGACCGAGCCGGCCCCCGGCCCGCGCAACCTCGCACTCGCCATCGGCAAGCGCCTCACCCTGCGCGGCCTGCTGGTCTCCGACCACAACGACCTGCAACAGCAGTTCGTGCAGGAGGTCGGCGGCTGGATCCGCGACGGGAAGCTCCGCTACGAGGAGACCGTTGTGGAGGGCATCGAGAACAAGGTCGAGGCATTCCTCGGCATGCTCCGCGGCGACAACACCGGCAAGATGATCGTCACCTTGCCGACACGGGCCGCAGTCGGCAACTGACCATCGTGGGCGGACTGCACGGCAGAGTCCGCACTCCTCAGCGCGTGGGCCCGGGGCTCCTGCCACCGGGCCCATGCCGGGGTTTGCATGGTGTCAAGAATCGGACGTCGACTCCCGTGATCGACAGTTGCGCCAAAACCTTTCACGGGGATGACCAGTAGGTAGCGGGGTTGGTCATGGCGTGTCGTCGTGGCCCAGCCCCACGCAGGTCCGCGATCTCAGGAAGAGGCTCGAACCACGGCAACCTACGACTTGCGGCAGCATCACGACAGGGGCGGCGAACCTGTCCCTCTTCTCGGAGCGCTCACGACGCCGCATACGTCTCGGACATGATGAGGCGTACTCTTCCCGCGCCATCCCTGTCCATCTGCGCAAGCGAGGCGTGAGAGCAGTGATCGGGACCGGCCGGTCGACGATGCCCGAGGGCGGATAGGGGGCAGCGACGGAGGCGGGCAGCAGGGGGGTGAGCCGCCCAGTCCGACGAGCGTGAGCAGTTGGGCCAGGTCGCGGCCCTCGCTGCGGATCTCGTCGAGGAACCGGTGCAGATCGCCGGGGCACAGGCCGAGGTCGGCGAGGGCCAGGCGTCCCGGGCGGCGGGCCACATCGGCTTCCGCCGGGGCGGTGTGCTCTGGGACGGCGGACCTGGGTCTCCATGCCGTCGATGCGCATGGTGACGTTCTCGGCCGTGGCGTAGGCGCATGGGTCAGGCCGGTGCGAAGGTGGACCAGGGTGGTCGGCAGCCGGTCGGTGAAGACCAGCCCATACCTCGGCCCCCCTCCGGCCTGCCGCCGGCGGGCGCCCCGGCGCCGCTCGTGCCCTGCGGACACGCAGCGCGCTTCCCAGCGTGGCGCGAGTTCCTCGATCAACTCGCCGAGATGCTGGCGTGTGACGCCGAACAAGGCTGGATGCGACATGGCCGCGCGGGCCTGCTTGATCTTCACACCTCAAGAACCCGGGCGGCCATCATCGTGTCACGGCCACCCGCGATCATTTGCGAGGCAACTCGTCAAGTTCGTGCTTGGCGGGCCGGAAGGCCCATGGGGTTGGGGAAGGGAATTGTGCCGGAGGTGAGGACCTGGTCGGCCAGCAGGCTGAGCAGGCCGAGGAGCTGGGCGGCCTCGGTCTGTGTGAGGGCGCGATAGGGCCGGACGGCCAGGGCATCGGTGCGGACCTCGATGTGGGCACGCAGGCCGCGCCCCTCGGCGGTGGGGCGTGACCTGACAGTGCAACACCGGACCCAGGCAGGGTCGGGTGCACACCAGCCGAACCTCCAGGCCAACACGGCCCAACAGCAATCGCGGGGCAACTCGTAAGTCCTGCCGGGTGACAAACCTGGGCTGCGCGCGCCAGCACCGCGCGTAACGGCCGGGTCCCACCTCTGCGGTGGTGGCGTCAGTTGAATGTCCCGGCCTCGTCGGCCAGCCGCGTCAGCAACGGCGAGGGCTCCCAACCGTCATCTCCGTGGAACCGCCTGAGTCCGGAGAGGACATGTGCGGCACCCACCGTGTCGGCGTAGAACATCGGTCCGCCGCGGTACCTCGGGAAGCCGTACCCCGCGATGTAGACCACGTCGATGTCCGAGGCGCGCAGGGCTATGCCTTCGTCGAGGATGCGCGCGCCCTCGTCGACGAGTGCGAACACGAGGCGCTGCACGATCTCGTCCGCCTCGAAGGTACGCAGCTCGGTGCCGTGCTGAGTGTGGAATGAAGCCAGCAGCTCGTCGACGACGGGGCTCGGGATCGCCTCGCGACTGCCGGGCTTGTAGTCGTACCACCCGGCACCGACCTTCTGCCCGAACCTGCCCATTTCGCACAGGGCATCGGCGATCTCGTCCCGGGGCATGCCGGGGTCTTCCGCGTAGCGCCGCTTGCGGATCGCCCATCCGATGTCGTTGCCCGCCAGGTCGGATGTCCGGAACGGGCCCATGGCGAAGCCGAAGTTCTCCGCGGCGGAATCGATATCGGCCGGTGTCGCGCCCGCGCGGAGGAGTTCCATCGCGGCATCCCGGTACTTGGCCAGCATCCGGTTGCCGATGAAGCCGTCGCACACCCCGGCCACCACGCCGGTCTTGCCGATCCGCTGTCCCACCGCCATGGCTGTGACCAGCACGTCGTCCGCTGCCTTGGCCCCGCGCACGATCTCCAGCAGTTTCATGACATTCGCGGGGCTGAAGAAGTGCATGCCGAGAACATCCCCGGGGCGCCCGGTCACCGCGGCGATCGCATCGATGTCGAGGGTCGAGGTGTTCGACGCCAGAATCGCGCCGGGTTTCGCCACCTCATCGAGCCGGGTGAACACCGAACGCTTGACGTCCATGTCCTCGAAGGCCGCCTCGATGACCAGGTCGCTGTCCGACACGTCCGCATAGTCCAGGGTCGGCGTCAGGAGCGCCATGCGCTGCTCCAGCCCTTCGGCCGTCAACTTCCCTGTCTTCACTTGACGTTGGTAATTGCGACGCATGATGTCCAAGCCGCGGTCGAGCGCCTCCTGGCTGCTCTCCACGATGGTGACCGGAATACCTGCGTCCAGAAAGTTCATCGCGATGCCGCCGCCCATCGTTCCGGCACCGATGACCGCCACCGTGTCCACCCTCCGGGCCGACGTCCCGAGCGGGACGTCGGGGACCTTGCGGGCGGCCCGCTCGGCGAAGAAGGCGTGGCGCAGCGCGGCCGACTGCTCGCCGTTCATCAGCTCCAGGAACGTCTTCCGCTCCTCGGCCAGCCCTTCCTCGAACGGCGTGGTCGCCGCTTTCTCGACCAGAGCGAGAGCCGCCGCCGGCGCCAGGAATCCTCGGCTGCGTCGGCCCAGGCGCTCCCGTATCACGCTCACCGCGGCCGCGTCGCCGGAACCCACACTCAGGTCCCGGACCCGGGGGAGCGGCCGTACCGCGGCCATCTCGGCCGCGAGTTCCAGCGCCGCCGCCATCACGTCGCCGTCCACGACCCGGTCGAAGAGCCGTTGTCCCGGGAGGTCTCCGAGCTCCCGCCCCGTACGCGGTGCACCGCCGCTGATCATGTCCGCCGCCACGGCGGCCCCCACCAGGCGTGGCAGCCGCTGGGTGCCGCCGGCGCCGGGGACCAGTCCCAGGTTCACCTCGGGGAGCCCGATCCTGCTCTTCGACGTCGCGACCCGGTAATGGGCGCCCAGCGCGAGCTCCAGTCCGCCGCCGAAACATGTGCCGTCGATCGCGGCCACGACGGGCTTGTCCGCGGCCTCCAGCGCCGCGATGACGTCGCCGAGCGTCGGTTCCGCGATGGTCTTGGGCGTCCCGAACTCCGTGATGTCGGCCCCGGCGGAGAAGAATCCCTCACGGCCGGTGAGCACGACGGCATCGACGTCGCCGGAGTCGAGGGCACGGTGCAGACCCTGCACGATGCCCTGCCGTGTCGCGTGCCCGAGCCCGTTGACCGGCGGGTTGTCGAGGCGGAGGATCGCTGTGCGTCCGATGACGCTGTACTGGGTGGACATGGGTGGCACCACTTCCTTGACGAATCGGTGGTCAACGCGGGTCGGTAACGGCTGAAGCGGGTGATGACAGGGACATTTCCCTGTCGCCGCCCTTCGTCGGCCGGGGCCGTTCGAAGCGCATGAGTCCCTCCTGTGCGACGGCGGCCACCAGACGTCCGCCCGTGTCGAACAGCCTTCCGCGGGTGAGCGCCCGGCCGTGCTCGGCCGAAGGGGAGACCTGGTCGTACAGCAGCCATTCGTCCGCGCGGAAGGGACGCAGGAACCACAGCGAATGGTCCAGCGACGCACCCTGTACGGCGGTTCGGGGATGTGGCAGCCGCGCGGAGCCCAGCAACGCCATGTCGCTGAGATAGGTCAGCGCGCAGGTGTGGACGGCACCGTCGTCCGGCAGCGGACGTCCGTACCGGATCCACACCCGCTGGCAGGCCGGCGCCCCCGGGACGTGGCCGATCTCGCCCCCGGGCACCCATCGCATCTCCCAGTGGCGCCACTCCGCGGGCCGCGGCATGCCCCAGCCGTTGATGCGGTCGGACTCCGGGATGTCGTCAGGTGCCGGCACCGCCGGCATGTCCACCTGGTGGGAGAACCCTTCATCCCCGCGATGGAAGGACGCCGTCATGGTGAAGATGGCCTCCCCCGCCTGGACTGCGGTCACCCGGCGGGTGCAGAAGCTGCCGCCGTCGCGGATCCGCTCGACCAGATGGTCCGTCGGCTCGTGCGGACGGCCGGGCCGCAGGAAGTAGCCGTGCATCGAGTGAGCCGAGTACGACCGGTCGAGGGTACGCGCCGCGGCCATCAGCGACTGGGCGGCGATCTGGCCACCGAACGTCCGCGCCCACTCGCTGGGGATCGGGCCGGACCGGAACCGGTCCGGCGCAATCTCGTCGAGGGCCAGGACCTCTGGCAGACCGGCCATGCTTCGGCTCCTCTCGCTCGTCATGCGGACGTCGCCCCGCGCAGTTCTCGGCGCAGGATCTTGCCGCTGGTGGTCTTGGGCAGGTCGTCTCGGATGCTGACAGTCCGAGGGGCCTTGTAGGCGGCCAAGTGCTCGCGGCAGTAGGCGACCAGCTCTTCGGGCTCGACGGATCCTTCGGGCCTCAGGCTGACGAAGGCCGCCACCGTCTCGCCGCGGTAGGGGTCGGACACACCGACCACGGCCGCCTCGCGCACCGCGGGGTGCCGGTAGAGGACGTCCTCGACCTCGCGAGGCCACACCTTGAACCCGGAGGCGTTGATCATGTCCTTCTTACGGTCCACCACGTACACCCAGCCCTGCCCGTCCATGAAACCGACGTCGCCGGTGAGCAGCCGCCCGTCCGGGATCGACTCCGCTGTGGCCTCGGGCCGGTTCCAGTACGCGGGAACCACCATGGGTCCTTCGACCGCGATCTCGCCGACCTCGTTCGGTCCCAGGTCCCTGCCGCCCTCGTCGACGATACGGACCATCGCGGTCGGAAGGGGCAGGCCGATCGACAAGGTGCCCGAGTCGGGATCCACGGGAGCCTGTCTGCCCACGGGCACCACTACGCAAGGGGCACTGGTCTCCGTGAGCCCGTAGCCGTTGCGGATGTACAGTCCCGTCTGCTCTCGGAACCGCTCGACAACTGCGGGCGGCAGCGGGGCGCCGCCGGAGTTGAGGGTCCTCAGCGAGGCGAACGCCTCGGCGGAGAAGTCGCGGTGTGCCATCAGCGCCATGTATGCGGTGGACGGCCCGACCATGTAGGCGGGCCGTTCCCGCTTCAGCGCATCGATCACCACCCCCGGCTCGAAGCGGTGGGCGAGCACCAGGGGGCTCGCGAGGTCGACCGCGTTGAGCAACTGGACGACCATGCCGGTGATGTGGAACAGCGGGGCCAGAGCGAAGATCGGCGATCCCGAGGGGATCTCGTCGTACAGGCGCAGCAGGACCGCGTTGACGGTCAGGTTGCGATGGGTGTTGGTCGCCCCCTTCGGCAGTCCGCTGGTGCCGGAGGTGTAGGAGATCAGTGCGATGTCGTCGGGTGTCAGCCCGGGTTGGGCGGGTCGCCGCCCCACCCGTGCCCTCGCCACTTCGAGGATGTCGTCCGCGCCCTCACTGCGCTGCCGGGTCAGACCGGCGAAGACGCGTGGGTCGTCCAGGGATTGCAGGTCCAGCGGGCTGGCGGTGAGCGCTGTCGTCACCCCCGCCGCGGTGGCCCGCTCACGGACGTGCTCCGACCAGGCCTGCTCATCGCACACGATCGCCGACACCCCGGAATCGGTGAGGATGTGCGCGAGTTCGTCCCGGTACATCGGGTTGAGCGGTACGACTGCGCCGCCCGCCTTCCAGGCACCGAACAGCGCCAGCACGAACTGCGGGATGTTCTGCAGGTCCAGCGCCAGCCGGTCGCCGGGTCGGAAGCCGCGCTCGAGCAGGTAGTGCGCCACCCCGTCGGAGAGCTCATCCACTTCCCGGTAGGTCAGCGTGCCACCGAGGTAGGTGGTGGCCGGGCGGTCGGGGGCGGTGGCCACCGCGTCGGCCAGCAGCTCCAGCGTGGTGCGGGCCGGGACCGGTTCCACCTCCCGCAGCCTTTCGGTGTACTGCGCCGTCCACGGCCTGTCGTCGAACCAGCTCATCGCTGCCGAAGCCGCCTTTCGGGGGTGAGGGTGTGCGGGGTGTTTCAGGTGGGGGCGCGCTGACCTTCACACGCGACCGGTCAGCGCGTCCCGGAGATCCCGCCGTCAACGGGGATCACCGTGCCGGTCAGGTAGGCGCCCGCGCGGGAGGCGAGGAAGATCGCCGGACTCGCGATGTCCTCAGGGGTGCCGACGCGGCCGAGGGGCACCCGTTCGACCACGGCGTCCCGCAGCTCGGGGGCGTCCAGGACGTGCGCCATCATCTTGGTCGGGAATGGGCCCGGAGCAAGGGCGTTGACGGTGATGTGATCACTCGCCAGCGTGGCGGCCATCTTGCGGGTCAGCATGTGCACCGCCGCCTTGCTCGCGACGTAGGAGAAGTTGTCGGACGCGGAGACCACGAGCCCGTCGATCGACCCGATGTTGATCACTCGCGCGGGGTCTTCCGCGGTGGCGGCCGCCCGCAACTGCGGCAGCAGCCGTTGCGTCAGCGAGAAGACCGCCTTGACGTTGACGTTGAGCACCTTGTCGAAGCCCGAGTCGGGGAACTCGCCGATCGGCGCACCCCAGGCGGCTCCCGCATTGTTGACCAGGACGTTCAGCCGCGGCGCGACCTCCGCGACCCGCTCGGCCAGGCTCTCGAGGCCCTCGGCGGTGGACAGGTCCGCCGGGTGTGCCAGACAGGTTCCGGCGCCGGCGGACGTCAGCGCGGACAACTCCGCTGCCGCCTCCTCGCACGCCTCGGCCTTGCGTGAAGAGATGATCACCGTGGCCCCGGCGGCCACAAAACCGTGCGCGATCATCAGCCCGATTCCGCGTGAGCCGCCGGTTACCACCACGGTCTTTCCGCTGACGTCGAACAGTGCGGCGGGGTTCACGACACCGCCCCGACCAGGCCCGCCGCGCCCATACCGCCGCCGATGCACATGGTGATCACGGGGTAGCGCGCGCCCCGGCTCCTGCCTTCCAGCAACGTGGGCCCGACCAACCGCGCCCCGGTCATGCCGTACGGGTGGCCGACCGAGATGCCGGTCATGCCGGCGGACCGCTGCTGCGCGGCGCACCCGAGAATCACGTCCTCGACCTCGCCGCCGTCGAACCCCGCGCGCCACGCGGCATGGCTGATCGCGTGCGCCGCCGGCGCCTGTGCCTGGGTGTTGTTGAACGCGCCGCGGTAGGCCTTCCCGATCGGCGTACGCGCCGTCGATATGATGACTGTTTGCCTCATCACCGCTCCTTTCTGTATGCGCGAGTGCCAAAGTCCCGTGGGCAGGCGATCGGGTCAGATACCTGCCGTGTCCGCGACTTCGTGGGCCTTCGCCACCAGTGCGTCGATGCGCTCCGCGGTCGGGGTCCCGGACGCGGCCTTGTTCCGCGGTTCGTCCATCGCGCGGCGCATGACGCCCTCCGCGATGATCGCGACCTTCCACAGCCCCATCGTGTGCCAGTAGCCCAGCGCCGTCAGGTCGCGTCCCGACGCCGCCGAGTAGGCCGCCACGAGTTCCTCGCGGGTCGGGAAGCCGTCGAGAGCGGTCGCGACGAAGTCGCCCGAGGTGTTCTCACCCTTGCCGGGCCAGTAGGCCAGCAGGCTGCCCATGTCCGCCAACGGATCACCCAGCGTTGACAATTCCCAGTCGAGCACCGCGGTCACCTCCCCGGTGTCGTAGGAGGTGATGACGTTGCGCAGATGGAAGTCGCCGTGCACGAGCGTCAGTTCGCGCTGCTCCGGGACGGCCGCGACGAGGCGGTGGGTGAGGTCCTCCAGGGCGGGCAGCTCGCGGGTCCTGGACCTCTCCCACTGGGCCGACCACCGCTTGAGCTGACGCTGCGCATACGGCTTGTGGCTGGCCAGACCGGTCAGCCCGGTCACCTCGAGATCGACCGCGTGGATCTTCGCCAGCGTCCGCGGCAACGACATCCCGATCGCCCGACGGCGCTCAGGCGTCAACGACCGCGCGATCGACATCCTGTCGACGACCTCGCCGTCCACGAACTCCATGAGCAGCAGCGGGACGTCGGTCACGGCGGGATCATCGGTCAGCCCGAGCACCCGCGGGGTCGGGACGGCGGTGCTCTCCAGGGCGGTCAGAATCCGCGCCTCGCGGGCCACGTCGTGCGCCGACGCCAGCAGGCGACCCAGCGGTGGGCGCCGCAGCACCCACCTACGGCCGGCCAGATCCCGTACCAGGTAGGTCAGATTCGACTGGCCGAGCCCGATCCGGTCGAAGACAAGCGGCCCGGCGAAATCGACGCCGAGGGTCTCGAACCAGCGGCTCACCGCCCCGGCGTCGATTCCGACGATGTCCGCACTAGACACTGATGCCGGCTCCCTGCCTGAACGGGAGCGCGTCACCGAGCAGTTGCCCGCCGTCGATCACCATGGTCTCGCCGGTGATCCAACTCGCGGCGTCCGAGACGAGAAAGGCGACCGCGGAGGCGATGTCGGCAGGCTCGCCGATGCGGCCCAGCGCCATCGATGCGGACACGGCCTGCTCGTGCTCCTTCCACAGAGCCTCGGCCAGTTTCGTGCGCACCACACCCGGTGCCACCGCGTTGACGCGGACCTTGGGCGAGAGTTCCAGGGCCAGTTGCTTCGTGAGATGGATGAGTGCGGCCTTCGACGCGTTGTACAACCCGATGTTCGCCTCGAAGGCCATGCCGCCGACCGACGCGGTGTTGACGACCGCCCCGCCGTGCTCGCCCATCCAGGCCCGCGTGGCCAGGCCCGTCCACAGGACGGGAGCCCACAGGTTCACGTCGAAGGTCTTGGCGAACCGCCCGTGATCCTGGTCGATGACCGGCCCGAACGCCGGGTTCGTCCCCGCGTTGTTGACGAGGATGTCCAGGCTTCCGAAGCGCTCGAGCGTCAGATCCACACAGCGCCGGGCCGCCTCTTCGTCGACCGCGTGCGCACCGACGCCGACCACTGTGCCCTTGACCTGGGCCGCGGCGACGTCCGCCGCCTCCTGGGACCGGGAGGTGAGGACGACGTTTCCGCCCGCGGCAGCGATGGCCTGGGCGATCGCCAGCCCGATACCGCGCGAGGCGCCGGTGACGACGGCGGTGCGACCGGTGAGATCGAGTCCTGCCATCTCAGCTCACCGCTGCCGTGGCGGCGTCGCGGTACTGCCGCAGTTCCTGCTTGGCGATGGCCCGCTTGTGGACCTCGTCGGGACCGTCCGCCAGCCGCAGCGTCCGCAGATGCGCGTACATCATCGCCAGCGGGAAGTCCTCGGTCACTCCTGCTCCCCCGTGCACCTGGATCGCGCGGTCGACGATCTTCAACGCGATGTTCGGGGCGGCCACCTTGATGGCCGCGATCTCGGTGCGCGCTTCCTTGTTCCCGACCGTGTCCATCAGATACGCGGCCTTGAGCGTGAGCAGACGGATCATCTCGATCTCGATACGCGCTTCCGCGATCCAGTCCTGGACATTGGACCGTTCGGCAACCGGGCTGCCGAAGGTCACACGTGACTGCGCGCGTCGGCACATCAGCTCCAGCGCCCGCTCGGCCGCGCCGATCGCCCGCATGCAGTGGTGGATACGGCCGGGACCGAGCCGGGCCTGGCTGATCGCGAAACCCTCCCCTTCGCCCTTGAGTACGTCCTTGGCCGGCACCCGCACATTCTCGAAGGTGATCTCCGCGTGGCCCTCGCGATCCGCGTACCCGAACACCGGGAGGTTCCGGATCACGGTGACCCCGGGGGCGTCGATGGGGACGACCATCATCGACTGCTGGCGATGCGGGGCCGCCGTGGGGTCGGTCTTGCCCATCACGATGAGCACCCTGCAGTTCTTGTGCATCGCGTTCGAGGCGAACCACTTACGGCCGTTGAGCACGTACTCGTCGCCGTCGCGCTCCATCCGCAGCTCGATATTGGTGGCGTCGGAACTGGCGACACGTGGCTCGGTCATCGCGAAGGCCGAGGCCATCGTCCCGTCGAGCAAGGGCTTGAGGTACTTCTCCTTGTGCTCGTCGGTGCCGAAGAGGGTGAGCACTTCCATGTTGCCGGTGTCGGGAGCGTTGCAGTTGCACGCCTCGGAGGCGATGTGACTGCGCCCCATGATCTCCGCCAGCGGCGCGTACTCGAGGTTCGTCAGCCCCGGGCCCCACTCGGGGTGCGGGTGGAAGAGGTTCCACAGTCCGCGCTTTCGCGCCTCCGCCTTGAGTTCCTCGATGATCGGCGGATGGAAGTGCGGGTCACCCGACGCGCGCATCTGCTCGTCGTACACCGCCTCAGCGGGGTAGATGTGCGAATCCATGAACTCGAGCAGATCCGCCTGGTACTTCTTGGCGCGGTCCGACGTCTCAAACAGGGACATCTGAACTCCTGACGGGTAGGGAGGGAAAACTCGGTGCGCGCTTGTCGAGGTGACTGGCCACGCCTTCGACGAAATCGGCCCCGCGGAAGGCCTGGAGCATCAGGCCTTCCGCCCGGGTCACGGAATCGGCGTAGGTGCCGTCCGCGTCGCCCTGCAGTTGGCTCTTGATGGTGGCCATGGAGGCCGGGGAGCAGCGCGTCGCCAGATCGGCGGCGTACGCGACAGCGGCATCGACCACACTGCCGGTGGGGACCAGGTGGTCGAGAAGACCGATACGCAGTGCCTCCTCGGCGTCCACCATGCGACTCGACAGCAACAGGTCCGTTGCCCGGCTGCGCCCCACCAGCCGCGGCAACAGCCAGGAGATCCCGTACTCGGCGATCAGCCCGCGCTGCGCGAATGCCGTGGTGAACCGCGCCGAGGGCGAGCCGAAGCGGATGTCGCAGTAGAGCGCCTCCACCATGCCCAGGCCCGCGGCCACTCCGTTGACCGCACCGATCAGCGGTTTGCGCAGGGTCAGCGGTACATCGCGCGGCCGGCGCCGCGCCCGGTCCGCCTCGGAGACCTCGCCGAGTGTCTGCAGCCGCTGGAGGTCGGCGCCGGCGCAGAATCCGCGTCCCGCGCCGGTGACCACGACGGCGCGTACGTCCGGATCGTCCTCGGCGGCGTCGAGCAGCGTGAAGTAGCGGTCTTCGAGTTCGTCGGTCCAGGCGTTCAGCTTGGCGGGCCGGTTGAACGTGAGCACCAGCACGGGCCCGCGGTGTTCGGCGAGGACCAGCTCGCCCGGCGCGCCGGTCATGCCTGCTCCAGCAGAGAGCTCTGGTAGCGGCGCATCCCGCGCAGCCACCGGTCGTAGTCCGAACCCTTCTGCCGGTACATGTCGAGTACTTCTTCATGCGGCAGGATCAGGAAGCGCTCGTCCTCGATCGCGGCGAGGACGGCGTCGGCGACCTCGGCCGGCTCGAGGACGTCACCCGCGGACGTGACGGCCTGGGTGGCCGCTCTCCCCAGGGCATCCCCGGAGTCCTTCCCGGAATACAGCAACCTGGTGTTCACCCCCATCGGGCACAGACAGCTGACATGGACCCCGCGATCGCCATAGGTGACACTCAGCCATTCGGAGAAGGCGACGGCCGCGTGCTTGGTGACGGCGTACGTGGCGGAGCCGATCTGGGTGAGCAACCCGGCCGCAGAGGCGGTGCTGACGAAGTAGCCCTCGCCGCGCTCGAGCCACCGCGGCACCAGCAGCGTCGCCGCACGGATGTGGGCTCGCAGGTTCACGTCGATCGAGAGGTCCCAGTCCTGCTCGCCCGCGTCGAGGCCGGGAGCCCCGGCGATGCCTGCGTTGGCGAAGTAGAGGTCGACCGGGCCGAACGCGCGCTCCGCCAGGTCGATCAGCTCCTGGATCTGGGCGGTGTCCGACGCGTCCGCGCCGGCGCTGACGGTGCTTCCCGGATGGTCGGCGTTGACTGTCGTGGACACCGCCCGCGCGGTGTCCGCGTCGAGATCCGCGACGACGACCCGGGCACCCTCGCGAGCGAGTCGTGCGACCAGCGCGCCGCCGATGCCGCCACCGCCACCGGTGACGATGGCGACTCTTTTTGCAACGTTCACAGCGAACCCTCTCCGTGGCGGGGTGTGCGGTGCCGGGGCACGGCCCTCGCGATGCTGCGGCCGTGGCCTCCGCCCACCTGTATAGTTGAATCTGACGTCAAGTTCAACCGTTGGGTATGCGTCACCGCACGGAGAAGGCGCAAGCGATCGCCACATTCGCCGAGAAGGTTGAAGAGGGGAGAAGGGAGAAGGCCGGATCAGCGGTGGCCGGGGAACCGCAGGGCGTTCGCCCAGAGCCGGGTGACGGTGGACACGAGTTCCTCGAAGTCCACTGGCGTACCTTCGTCTTGCCCTTCGCCGAGCACGAAGGCGTTGTAGGCCATGACGCTGACCATGCTCGAGAGCGCACGGGAGGCCATCATCGGATCGACCTCACGGTCTGCGACGCCCCGCGCCTGCAGGTCGGCGATGCCGCGGGCGTTGCGGCGGATGAACGCATCCGCGCGCCGACTTCGGAACTCTCGGAACTCCGGCTCCACTTGGGCGACCTGCTCGAGCAGTCCCATCAGCTTGGCGTTCCGCTTGTATGCCTCGAGATACGCGCGATTACTCGCCTCGAGTACCGCATACGGATCGTCCGTACCCTGCACCCGGCCCATGCCGGGGTGCAGCATGTCCTCCTGCGCCTCCAGAAGGACGGCGGCAAGCACCTCTTCCTTGTTGGCGAAGTAGGTATAGAAGGAGCCCGCCGCGCATCGGGCCTCTTTGGTGATGTCGGTCAGGCGGGTGTCGAGGTAGCCGTCCCGCTCGAACACCTTCCGCGCGGCCTTCACCAAAGCGGCGCGCGTCCGCGCTCCGCGCTGCGTCGTCGGCGGCTCACGCAGTGGCGAGAGGGGCGCCATCGGAGGTACCTGCTCGCTGTCCTCGGGCGCAGTGGTGTCCATCCGCAAAAGTGTACTTGAATCCGACGCCAGACTCATAAGTTCGCACGGTGCGCGGGCTCGTGGAGCTGTGGCGCACCCCGTCACAAGCGCTGAAGCCGGCTCTTCGCCTCGGCGTACTCACCGGCGAGGCGCTCGACGACCGCTGCCGCGGGAAGTACCGCCCCGACCGCACCGACGCCCTGACCGGCGCCCCATATGTCCCGCCACGCCTTCGCCCCTTTGATGTCCTGGTTCCCGAAGTCCATGGCGGACGGATCGGAACCGGGCAGTGCGGCCGGATCGAGCCCCGCGGCCTCGATGCTGCCGCGGAGGTAGTTGCCGTGCACGCCGGTGAACAGGTTGGAGTAGACGATGTCCGCAGCGGTGGAGTCCACGATCATCTGCTTGTACTGGTCCTCCGCGTTCGCCTCCTCGGTGGCGATGAACGCGGAACCCACGTAGGCGAGGTCCGCGCCGGCGGCCTGTGCGGCGAGGATCGAGCGGCCGTGGGCGATGGAGCCCGACAGCAGAAGGGGGCCGTCGAACCAGTCGCGAATCTCCTGGACGAGCGCGAAGGGTGACTGCGTGCCGGCGTGCCCGCCCGCGCCCGCAGCGACGGCGATCAGGCCGTCCGCGCCCTTTTCCACTGCCTTGTGCGCGAACCGGTTGCTGATGACATCGTGCAGCACGATGCCGCCGTAGGAGTGGACCGCATCGTTGACATCGGCCCGGGCGCCGAGAGAGGTGATGATGATCGGCACCTTGAACTCCACGACGGTCGCGAGGTCCTCCCCCAGGCGTGAGTTGGTCTTGTGCACGATGAGATTGACCGCGAACGGCGCGGACGGTGCCTCGGGATGGTCGGCGTCGTGCTTGGCCAACTCCTCCGTTATGTGCTGCAGCCATTCGCGCAGCGCCGACTGCGGCCGCGCGTTGAGCGCGGGGAAGGAACCCACGATGCCGGAGGCCGACTGGGCGATGACCAACTCCGGACTGGACACGATGAACATCGGCGATGCGACCACGGGCAGGCGCAGCCGGTCCCGCAGGATGGGGGGCAGGCTCATGAGCAACTCACCATGCGTCTTTCTGCTGCTTTCTTCTGCGGCGGACGCATCTCGTCCGCCGACGGATGTTCAGTGCCGGCGGGCGGGTACGTCGCCGAGCGCGGGGTCGCGGGTCAGCTCCGTACGGTCGATGGAACGCTTGAGGATCTTCCCGGTCGGGCCCTTGGGCAGCGCGTCGACGAACCGGATGATGCGCGGCACCTTGTAGGCGGACAGTCGCTCTCGTGTCCAGTCCGACACCTCCCCGGCATCGAGATCCGAACCGGGCCGGGCGGCGACGAGCGCGGCGACCTCCTCGCCGTAGTGGTCGTCGGGAACGCCGATCACGGCTGCCTCGATGATGTCCGGGTGCTCGTAGAGAACTTCCTCCACCTCACCGGGATAGACGTTGTAGCCGCCGCGGATGATCAGGTCCTTGATCCTGTCGACGATGCGCAGGTCGCCGTCCGTGTCGGTTTCGCCCAGGTCGCCGGTCCGGAACCAGCCGTCGGGCGAGATGGCCGCGGCGGTGTCCGCGGGGCGGTTCCAGTAGCCGCGCATCACTGTGGGTCCCTTGATGTGGACCTCGCCGACGGTGCCCGGCGGGCACTCGTTGCCGTCGATGTCACGCACCTGGACCTGCAGCCGCGGGACAGCCCGGCCGGTGTACCCGGTCTTGCCGCCGCGGTCGATGTCGTTGAAGGTGCCGAACGCGGTGCTCTCGGTGAGCCCATAGCCTTCGAGGATGGTGCAGCCGAAGCGGGCTTCGAAGGCCCGGGCGATCTCCCCGGGCAGCGACGCGCCCCCGGAGACGGCGACACGGAGCCCGGCGAAGTCCGCCGGGTTCGCATCGCCCGCCGCGTGCAGCATCGCGTTCCACATGGTCGGTACGCCGGCCATGATGGTGAGCCGGTCGCGGCGCAGCATCTCCAGCATCGACGCCGGGTCGAATCGGGCCAGCAACGACATCGAGCCGCCCACGGTCAAGGTCGCCATCATGACCGATGCCTGGCCGAACACGTGGAACAGCGGAAGTCCGGTGCCGGTACGGTCGGCGCTCGATCCGCGGCTGCACTCGGCGCCGATCTCCCCGGCGGACAACAGGTTCCCGACCGTGAGCTGGGCACCCTTCGGCCGCCCTGTCGTACCCGAGGTGTACAGAATGGCCGCGGTCTCGTCGCGGTCCCTGTCGACGACGGAGGCGGGGGCGGCTTCGGTGACGGTCGCGCCCGGGGACAGCGTCCAGGAGGGCACCTTGAGCGCCGAGGCCGCCTCCGCGACGGCGGGGCCCAGGGCGTGCCATGCGATCGCCAACGAGCACCCGGCGTCGCCGAGAACGTACTCGACCTCGGCCCGGGTGGACATCGTGTTGACCGGCACCACGACACAGCCCGCGGCCTGGATCCCGAGGTAGGCCACCACGAACTCGGGCACCGACGGCGCCGCCAGCAGTACCCGGTCCCCGGGCGACAGGCCCGCGGCGGTCAAGGAGCCCGCATACCGAACGCTCGCGTCGGACAACTGCCGGTAGGTCCACTGATCCGTGCCGCCGCGCAGCGCGATGTTGTCGGGAGTTGCAGCCGCGTGGCGGCGGACCGGGTCGAGAACACTGGCCATGAGTGGTGCCTTCCGGGGAGGTGCCTTCCGGGGATGTGAGCAGGTGATGCGGTGCGGATCCCACATGAGACCGGTCTGCTGCGACCGGTCGATCGGTCAGACGGTGATCCTGAAGTGTTCGGCGAGTTGGCGGCGGGTGTCGGCGGCGCTGGTGTGCAGCACGCCCCCGATTCCGATCCGTGCCGCTCCGTCGAGGTTCTGCTGCAGGTCGTCGATCATGACTGCCTCCTCGGGGGCGACGCCGAGGCGTTCACATGCGATCGCGTATATCCGCCGGGAAGGCTTGCGGATTCCGACCTCGGCGGAGATGACGACGGCGTCGGCCACGGCGGCGAGGTCGACTCCGTCGTAGGTTCCGGTTCCGAACGAGTTGGACACCAGCGCAACGGGATACCCGGCGGCGCGGAGATCATCGAGCAGGGTGAGCATGTCCTGGTCGATCGACATTCCCGCTTGCATCCGGGCCGTGAGCCCCTCCGCCCGTACGTCGGCGCCGTGGGCGCGGAGGCGCTCGGCGAACCCTCGCTCGAAGGCTGCGGCGTCGATACGGCCGGACTCGTGGTCGGCGAGGAGGGTGCGTGATGGCTGGTCCCGGCTGAGGAGGTCCAGCGGCAGGCGCGGGTCGCCGCCGAGCGAGGCGCCGAAGTCGGTGAAAGCCTGCAACACACTGGAGGTGATGACCCCACCGAAGTCCACGAGGACCGCGGTTCGCGCCTTTTCCGTCAGGCTCGACATCTCAGGCCACCTCGAACAGTCCGGCTGCGCCCATTCCGCCGCCGACACACATCGAGATCACCACGTACCGGACGCCGCGGCGCTTGCCCTCGATCAGGGCGTGCCCCACCAGGCGGGCACCGGTCATTCCGTACGGATGGCCGACCGAGATTCCGCCGCCATTGACGTTGAACCGCTCCGGGTCGATGTTCAGTTCGTCGCGGCAGTACAGCGCCTGGGAAGCGAACGCCTCGTTGAGTTCCCACAGACCGATGTCGTCGATGGTGAGGTCGTGCTGTTTCAGCAGCTTCGGAATGGCGAACACCGGACCGATCCCCATCTCGTCCGGTCCGCAACCGGCAACGGCCATACCCCGGTAAACGCCCAGCGGCTCCAGTCCGCGGCGCTCGGCTTCCTTCGACTCCATCAACACCGACGCCGAAGCACCGTCCGACAACTGCGAGGAGTTGCCCGCCGTCACGCTGGAATGCGCGGTCACCTGACCGTCCGGCAGCACCGGCGCCAGCCCGGCCAGGCCCTCGAGTGTGGTTGACGCGCGGTTGCCCTCGTCCCGGGTCAGGGTCACAGCCTCGTCCCGCACCTCCCCGGACTGCTTGTCCAGGACCTTCTTGACGCTCTCGAGCGCGACGATCTCCTGGTCGAACCGCCCGGCCTCCTGCGCCGCCGCGGTACGCTGCTGCGACACCAGCGCGAACTCGTCCTGGCGTTCCCGGCTCACGCCGTAGCGTTCGGCGACGATCTCAGCCGTCTGCAACATCGGCATGTAGATGCTCGGCTTGTGCTCGACCAGCCAGGGATCCGCCATGCGGTGGGTGTTCATATGGTCGTTCTGCACCAAGGAGATCGACTCGACACCGCCGCCGACAGCGACCTGCATGCCGTCACCGACGATCTGCTTGGCGGCCGTCGCAATCGCCATCAGGCCCGACGAGCACTGCCGGTCGACCGTCATCCCGGACACGGTGTCCGGAAGTCCGGCGCGGAGGGCAGCCTGGCGGGCGACGTTGCCGCCCGAGGATCCCTGCTGCATGGCGCAGCCGAAGATCACATCCTCGACCTCGCCGCCCTCGAGCCCGGCGCGCTGCACCGCGTGCGAGAGGGCATGGGCGGCAAGTTCCTGCGCCTGGGTGTCGTTGAACGCGCCGCGGTACGCCTTCCCGATCGGCGTCCTTGCCGTCGAAACGATGACTGCTTCTCTCATGTCGCCTCACCTCCCGACCGTTTATAGTTGAACTCGGCGTCAAGTTCAATCGTGGCGCAGTAGGCTGACCGACCAGTCGGTATGAAGGGCCGAATCATGACGGAGTTGAGCATCTCCACTGCTGCGGGCGTGTTCGACGCGATCGCGGCGGGTCCGCCCGAGGGCCGCCCGGTGCTGCTGCTGCACGGCTTCCCGCAGACGGGCCTCGTGTGGCAACGGCAGATCGCGGCGTTGGCCGCGCACGGCTACCGGGTGGTGGCACCCGACCAGCGTGGGTACTCCCCCCGGGTCCGCCCCGAGCGTCCCGAGGACTACCGCATCAGCGTCCTGGTCGAGGATGTCGTCGCGATCACAGAGGAGTTGGGCTGGGCGTCGTTCGACCTGGTCGGCCATGACTGGGGCGGCGCGGTGGCGTGGTGGACCGCCGATGCCCACCCCGGCCGCGTACACACCCTGACGGTTGTCTCGACCCCGCACCCCGGCGCTCTGGCCACCACCTTGCGCACCGACCCGGACCAGCGCGAACGATCGCACTACATGATCGACTGGCGCGAAACGCCCGCAACCGAAGAGCGCATGCTCGCAGACGACGCCAAGGCGCTTCGCGCCGCTTATGCCGGAAAGATTCCGCAGGACAGTGTCGAGGTCTACATGCGGCACCTGTCCCAACCGGGCGCTCTCACCGCGGCGCTGAACTGGTACAGGGCCGGCCGCCCCGACGGCGCGATCGGCGTCATCGATGTGCCCACGCTGTACGTCTGGAGCACGGAGGACAGCGCGTTCGGCCCGGCGGCCGCGCAGGAGACCGGGCAGTGGGTCAACGGACCGTACCGGTTCGAGACCCTCCAGGGCGTCAGCCACTGGGTCCCCGAGGAAGCGCCCGAGACGCTGAGTCGCCTGCTGCTCGAACATCTGCGAGCGCACGGCGAGTACGGAACCACCGGAACCACAGCAAATACCCCGTCTGTCGACTCTCAGAAGAGGTGACCCCATGAAGGCAGCACGAGCAGCCTGGCGCCGGCTCGAGCCCGTACACGCCATGATCTACTTCGTCCCCGAGGGAAGGCGCCGGTACGCGGACCTCGGACTCAGCGGACGCGCCGGGTACTTCGCCTCCCGGAGCGCCGCCTTCGGCCAGGCACCTGCCGATCTGGTCATCTCGACCTTCTACAACTTCAACCCCGCTTTCGTACGGAAGGCGGTCGACGGCGCCTGGGACACGGTGACGCCGCAGCAGGTGCTGGACGCGCGGCACGCCGCCGCGGGCGAGGCCCTGCGGCGGGCCGGGATCCACGAACTCCCCGCTCTGGACGAGGTCCTGACCCTGACGCGCAGGGCCGCCGAGGCTGCCTGCGAACACGCGCAGGGCCGCCCGCTGTTCGCCGCCCATGCCGCGCTGCCCTGGCCGGAGGAACCGGTACTGCAGCTGTGGCACGCCCAGACGCTGCTCCGGGAGTTCCGGGGAGACGGCCATGTCGCGTGCTTGCTGAGCGAAGGCGTGGGGAGCCTGGAATCCCTGATTCTCCACGCTGCCACCGGTGAGGTTCCCGTCGACTTCCTCAAGGCAAGCCGCGCATGGCCCGAGGAGGAGTGGGCCGACACCGAGGAGGCCCTGCGCACGCGAGGTCTTCTCGACGGCGACTCCCTCAGCCCGGAAGGCGTACGCCTGCGACAGCACATCGAGGACCGCACCGACCGCCTGGCCCTTCCCGCCTACGCCGCCCTGGGTGATGCCGACTGTGAACGCCTCGCAGAACTGGCGAGCCCGTTCGGCCGCACGGTCGTCGAAGCCGGCCTCCTCAAAATCGGCTGACCGAGCCCTTCACACGCCATCCGCTTCGTACTCGACCTGCTCGAACTGGCTCACCGACGTCGACGCCGCCGCCCGGGACCTGACCCCGCACCGACCATCCGGCCCCGGGCCCCGGCTCGTCGCCATAGTGCACGCCAGAAGAGACCACAGGTCAGAGATCCCTTTCCGCAGGCTCCAGAATCGCCACGCACTCCACATGGGCGTCATCGGAAAGGTGTCGGCCTGAGCGCGAACACGGAAACTAGCAGGTCAGATGCCGTTTCTTGGTCCTGCAATGAACGTGTGAGGTGCCCAGAGCGTCAAACGAGCGTAAACGGCTGACGATCTGACTCTCTCCCTCGAACGGGCACACGAAGCCCTGCGCGTCTCAGAAGGCGTCCGCATTCCGTTCGGCGGTCTTGATCAGTCGAACGATGAGTTCTTGCGGGCTGCCGGGTCAGTACGGACATGACTGCAACGAACACGCCGCCGGTCGTCTCCCGCTCGGAGTGGCTGGCCGCAATCGACACCCTGCGCGCCCGGGAGAAGGCGCACACCCGGGAGGGCGACGCGATCGCCGCCGCCCGGCGCCGCCTGCCCATGACCGAGGTGGACCCGTCCGCCCCGCTCGTCGGAGGCAAGGGGCACGTCCCACTGATCGACGTCTTCGAGGGCCGCACCCAGCTGTTCGTGTCGTATCACATGTGGCACGACGGCCACACCGCCGCCGACCAGTGCGAGGGCTGCACCTTCTTCACCGGCCAGGTCCGCGAACTGGCCTACCTGCACCAGCGTGACGTCACCTTCGCCGTCTTCTGCCAGGGCCCCTACGAGGAGTCCGAACGCTACCGCCGCTTCATGGGCTGGGACATGCCCTGGTACTCCGTACCCGCCGAGTCCCACGAACGGCTCGTCGCCGACCGCCACTTCGGCATGAAGGCGTGCTACCTCCGCGACGGAGACCGCGTCTACGAGACGTACTGGACCACCGGCCGCGGGGTCGAGCCCATGGCGCCCTCCTACGGCATCCTCGACATGGCCGTCTACGGACGGCAGGAGACCTGGGAGGACTCCCCGCCAGGTTGGCCGCAGCCGTACGAGACGCTCGGCCAGCAGTTCCGCAAGGACGGACGGCCGACCGCGCAATGGGCACGGATCGCCGCCGGGCACGACGACGACCTCCACGACGGACAGGCTGGCACGGGCAGCTCGGGCTGCTGCTCCTGAAGCCGGGCCCGCAGGTGCAGCCCAGCCGGATCCGAGGACCGCAGTGATCCGGACGTGCAGCCTCACCGTGCCCCAAACCTCTCGGCGGCCGCTGCACGCAGCCGCTCAGAAGGCGTCCGTCTGCCGTTCGGCGGTCTTGATCGGTCGAACAGGGTTCCTGTTCGGGTGATGCTGGCGGTGCCGGGGCATCACGGCAGACACCTCACGATGCCAACGTGTCAAGCTGCGGCGGTGAGTTCGGTGGGGAACGCGGTGTCCTCGTCGAACAGCTTGCGGTGCTGCAGGCAGTGGTAGAGCTGGCCGATCATGCGGTTGAAGCAATGCCACGAAGTTAGCGCCGCAGCCGCCGAGTCAAGGGCGCGCAACGCCTCGGGTACGTCCTCCGGTTCCGGGAGCGTCCGCGCCTTCTGGAAGCTACCTGCGCCGCGCATGTTTCGCATCGACGTCCTGACCTGTGCCTTGCGGGTGTACGACGCTGAGTGCCTGGTCTGCAGGTCCTCGGGCAGGGTGATTTCCTCCCAGCAGCTTGATCACCCCGCCAGGCGAGACGATCCCGGACACGTAGTTCGAACTGCGGACAACGTGGGCCGACATGCCGCGCATGGCGTAATGAGCCGCTCGGGCGGGCTTCCCGGGTCACGTTGTGCGGAGGCGGCGACGGGGGGCGGGGAGGAACGAGGTGGCGAGCAGGGCCATGGGCGAGGAGATCCCGGAGGACCGGTCGGAGGGTTTTGGTGAGCGGCTGCTCGGCCTGCTGCTGGACAGGGCGCACCATTTGCCGCCGCAGCTGATCGCCCCGCTGATCGCGGAGGAGGTGGGCAGGGTGGGAGGTCGTGACGTCTCCATCCTGCTCCAGGACTACGCGCAGGAGCTGCTGGTGCCGCTGCCGGGCAGGAAGCTCCACGTCAGCCAGCCCGAGCCGGTGATCGACTCCCCCGCTGGCCGGGCCTTCCTGCGCGGGGATGTCGTCGAGGTGCCGCAGGCCCTCGGCGGCGTCCGGATGTACCTGCCGCTGCTGGACGGCAGCGACCAGGTGGGCGTCATGGCCCTCACCCTGGATGCCGTCGGCGAGGACGACCGGCGGCTGCTGAGCCGGCTCGCCGGCCTGGTCGCCGACCTGCTGGTCACCAAGAACGCCTATACCGACCAGTTCTTCCAGGCCCGGCGCCGGGAGCCGATGAGCGTGTCCGCAGAGATCCAGTGGACTCTGCTGCCGCCGCTGTCGATGTCCGTGCCGCAGGTCGAGGTGGCCGGCATCCTGGAGCCCGCCTACCGCGTCGCCGGCGACAGCTTCGACTACGCGCTCAACGACAACATCCTGCACGTCGCCCTGATCGACGCGATGGGCCACGGCCTGGACGCCGCCACCATGGCGACCGTGGCGATCGGCGCCTACCGGCATGCCCGGCGCGTGTTCATCGGCCTGGCTGAGAAGTACGCGTTCATGGACGATGCCATCTCCCGGCAGTTCGGCCCCGACCACTTCGTCACAGCGCAGCTGATGCATATGAACATCGCCACCGGTGAGATGGAGCTGGTCAACGCGGGCCACCCCGCACCGCTGCTGATCCGCGACGGCCGGGTCGTCAGACAGCTGGAGAGCGCCACGACGCTGCCCATCGGCTTCGGCGGTGAGGCGCCCCGGATCAGAGAGCACACGCTCCAGCGAGGCGACCGGGTGCTGTATTACACCGACGGCATCATCGAGGAGCACGTCGCCGGTGGGGAGCTCTTCGGCGAGGAACGCCTCATCAGTTGTGTCAACCGCCTGGGGGACGAGCCGTCGGAGGGGGTGCGAGCAGATCTTCGCCGCCTCTCCCACATGCTGAAGAACGAACGGGGTGGGCGCACCAGCGACGACGCCACCCTTTTCATGATCGAGTGGCGCGGGGGCGCCGCCGACCACCTCGCCGTTCTTGACTGAGTTGAGCGCCTCGACGTCAACCGAGTCCGCACCGGACAGCGCCGCTCACGCGGACGACGCCCCCGCTCCGAGGCTCTCGGCCAGCTCCTCGCCGCGGCGGGTGGAGACGCCGAGGAGGTAGGCGGTGGCGACCACGCTGATGAGGGCCTGCTCGGCCCGTCGACGGCGCTCGAGGAGCCGGTGCGGGAAGTAACTGCCCTGCCGCAGCTTGGGTATAGCCAGTTCGACGGTCCCGGCGCGGGTGTCCCACTCGCGCGGGCGGTAGCCGTTGCGGTGGTTGACTCTCTCGTCGCTGACCTGACCGTATTCGGCGTTGCAGAGGGCGTCGGCCTCGGCGGACATGAGCGCGTCGGCGAAGGTTTTGACCATCGCGCGCAGCAGATCGGGACTCGCCGCGGCGAGGTTGTCTTCCGCGAGGGCGTACAGGGGCACACTGTCAGGTGCGGTCATCGTGCTGATCTCCTTCGAGCCTTCGACATCTCGAAGATCAGCCGGTGGCCGTTCTCATATCCGGGCACTCACTCCGACGCCGGGGCAAACACCCGGATCACGTGGGAGCCCGTACACCACTTCCAAGGACGCAACCCCGGGGAGAAATCCGGGAGAAGATCTTCTCCCAAAGCCTCCGCGACACCACCCGAGACCAACCGTCACCGGCGCTCTGACCTGCACAGATGCCAGCTACAGCAGGTGCGCAACATGATCGGACCTCATTCGGGACGAAGAGGTCGTGGGTTCAAATCCCGCCACCCCGACAGTGAAACACCAGGTCAGGCCCGGTGCTGAGAGATCAGCACCGGGCCTGATTTGCTGTGCGGACCCGTTTTGGGAGCCATTTGGGAGCCGACTGCGGGAACTGGCTCCCAGGGCCCGTCTGCCCGACGAGCACGCAGGAGCGTGTGCGGTCAGAGCCAGTCCCAGTGCTTGAAAGCGAAGTACAGCGTCAGAGAGACAACGACGATGACGGCGCTGGAAACGATGAATCCCGACTGGTGTCCGAAGCCGGGGTAGGGAAGGTTCTGTCCGTAGAAGCCAGTGATCGCCGTGGGCAAGGCGATGATCGCGGCTCAGCTCGTCACCTTCTTCATGATCAGGTTCATCCGGTTCGCCTGCACCGACAAGTTGGTCTCCATCACCGAGGCCACCAGGTCGCGCAGTGACTCCGTCCACTCGCCGGCACGCAGCACGTGGTCGTACACATCGCGGTAGTACGGCAGCAAGGGGCCGTCGACGACTTCGAGGTCGGGCGCATGAGGGCCTTGACGACCTCCTGCATGGGCAGGACCACGCGACGGAGCCGGACCAGTGATTTCCGCAGGGCGTAGGACTGGCGCTGTACGGTCTGGATCTGTCGGTCGCCTTCGGCGAAGAGCAGATCGTCCAGTTCTTCGATACGTTCGTCGAGTTGCTGTACCGCGGCGAAGTGCCCGTCGACGACATAGTCGAGCAGGCCGTGGAGCAGAAAAGCGACTCCGTGTGCTGCCAGAGCCGGGGTACGGTCCCAGCGGGCGACCAGCTCGTCGAGGGCGAACGCGGCGTCCTTGCGGACGGTGATCAGCGCCTGCGACGTGAGGATGACCGCGAGCTCGCTCATCGTCAGTCCTGCACCGTCGGGGTCCACGGCGACCGCGTAGACACTGAGGAAATGATGGGTGTGGTAGCTGTCGAGTTTCGCCCGCTGTCCCTCGTGCAGCGCGCCCTCGAGAGCCAGCTCGTGGAGACCGAGTTCCTCGCCGACCGCCGTGAACTCGGCGCGGTTCGGGCGGTACAGGTCCAACCACACGGTCGTAGACGGATCCGCCAGATGCCGGGAGATGTCCCGGACCGGGAAGTCCTCCTCGACCAGGGAGCCGTCGCGGTACAGCCGAGTACTGGCCATGTCGCGCACCCTAACGGCACCAGCGGAACATCAGCGGACAACCACTACCGGGCATCCACCCCGACGGGCGGTACCGCCTCGATCGCCTTGAAGTAGGCGCCGCCCAGCGGAGACAGCCCTACGGGCGCCCGGACCTCCAGACGTCATTCCTCGGGCTCGTGGCGTTCCTCGCCGGCCCGAGGGTCCTCCGCGGGGATCGGGTGTGCCTGATGGGTGCCGGTGTGGATGAGGATCTGTTCGGCATGGGTGATGTTGTCGGCCCGGATGGCCCTGGCCATCGCGGCACGGGCGGTGTCGGGTGTCGTGTGCGGCGGGACCACGAGAAGGGAGAAGTGGTCCTGGTCGCCCCGAGTGATCAGGACGGTGTCATCACCGACCGGGAAGGAGTCGATTTGGACGACCTGGTCGTCGATGACCAGGCGCGTGGGAAGTCCATCCCATGCGGTGGCGTCCAGGCCGACGCGTGTGATGGGGCCGAGGTGCCCGGTCAGGACGTGGATGAGGCCGGGCAACTCCGCGCCGATGTCGCGGGAACGCGGCCACCACGCGCCATCGAGGTTGCCTTCCCGGGAATGTGTCGTCTCCAGCCGCAGAAGAACCGTCCCGGGTTTCGCGGCACGATGGATCGCGTCCGGCAGGAGCCCGGGGGCACGAGGGATGTCGGATTCGGTCATGGTGTGTCCGCCTGTCTGCGGGATACGGTGTCGCCGCCGAACGCGGGACCTCGTCCTCTCACCGTAAGTCGTGCGCCGCCGCACCGGCTGCGCTCGCCGACGGTTCCGGACTCGTTGCCTGTCGGTGAAATGCCTGCTCATGCGCACGTCCCGGGGCTCGGAGCGGCGTAGAGTGAAAGCACCAGGAGTACTTCGCACACCGGCCGACCATGTCGGTGTCGTTCCCGGCGAGCAACAACACCGGCCTCCAAGAGGAGGTCCGGGGACAGGTCCGCGTCATGACCGCGACCATCGAACCTACGTTCATCAAAGAGCGTCTGCCTTCGGCGTCGGCCCGGCTGTCCCTGGCCCCGACCGGCTCGGTTCCAGGTCTTCTGGACGGTGCCTGGTGGCCCCGCTCCCGTGATCTCCTCCGGGAGATTCCCACTCTGACAGACGCGCTGGACGCGTGCTGGGGCCGGATCACCCACGTCACCGTGAACCCGACCCACTGGCCCGTCATCCCGCGCAAGGTCCCCGTCACGGGGCACACGGTGCATGTCGGCTGGTTCGCCGCCGAGCAGGACCCGAACAAAGTGATCCTCCTCTCCTACACGGTAGGCCGCCTGGACCTGCTGGTGATCCCTCCGGAGACGGAGCCGGCCGCCGCCGCCCGGCTGATGGCAGCAGCAACCGTTCCGGGAGGTATCCGCACTGCCAGCGGTCTGATGGCCGATGAGGCCATCAGCCACGAGGCGACAGATGCTCAAAGCCGGGAAGAGGAATGGGAGACCGACGGCGGAGCCGCTTCGACGGTCGGAGCCGCGATCGGGATCTTCAGTTCCGCCCTGAGGAGGTGAGGGCGTGGAGACCGCCGTCACCGTCGCCGTGATCGTCTTCGTGATCATCGCGGGCATGTTTCTGATCCACCGGCTCAACGCGCAGCATGACGAAAGGATCGGAGCGTTCCACTACAGCAATGCCCTACCGGGAATCGGTCGGCGGACCCGTAAGAGCCCACGTGCCACCGTGCCGAAGGGCCCTCCTGCCGACGCCACACGCCGTGAGCACCGAGAGGGGAGCCGCTGATGACGCAGACCTGCTTCCAGCCAGGGGTGGGTGTGGGGCGACGGCCGTCACACCCACCGGCATGTCACCCCTGATGCACGTCGTCCTGAATGAGCAAGGGGTCACCATGAAGTCACCGGAACTGCCGTCGGCCGGGCACGCGGAGGTCCGTATCGTCGCCGCGGACCCGGAGGCGGCTCGCCATGTCGCGGAGACCCTCCGCCGTTGTTTCGCCGCCACCGAAACGCGCAGCTACCCCACAGACCCCGACGGCGGAACACGCCTCCACCTCACCGTGGACACCACGCGCATGGCGGAGCCGGTGCGCTCCTGGCTGTTGACCAGCCAGTCCTCCCGGGACGATCACACACAGCCGGACGAAATCTGAGGAGGATGCCCCTCAGCGAGGAAGGAGGACACCGCCCCAGACGTACGGGTTTCCGTCAGTGCCGGCACGAGAGGCAGGCGACCATGGCGACGCTGCACGAGCGGGAGCACTACCGCGAGGCAATCATGAAGACCCTGTACAAGGCCGTCGAAGGCAATCGCCTCCTCGGCCTCACCGGGGAGCAGCTGCGCGAGAACCTCTCCATGCCCGAGGAGGACCTGGCCGCCGCCTGCACGTACCTGGCGGCCGAGGGACTGATCCAGGTCGACTGGGCGCGAGGAAACACACCCACGATGGTCACACTGACACACAAGGGGATCCAACTCATGGAGACCGAGGAGAAGGACAGTGATTGACACGGCCCAGGCCGCCCTTCAGGGCTCCGACCGGTCACTACGGCCATGTCCTCCCATATGACTGAAATGGCCTACCGGGCATACCATGGTGAGTGGGCCGGTGCACTCTCACGTGCAACGACCCGGAAGGGCGGCCCCGGTGTGTATACGCCGGGGCCGTTGTGCGTCATCAGCGCGCCGTCTACGCGGACGGCGGCTGGCCCGCCGCTGATGCCGGGAGGCTGACGTGGTGCTGTTTCTTCTGCTGCTCATCGTGGCGGTTGCGCTCGGCGTCATCGGTGCGCTAGGCAGGGACACGCTCTACCTGCTGATCATCGGAGTGATGGTGCTCATCGCCGACCTTGTCCTCCTCAGAACGCGGATGGGGCGCAGCCGCAGGCCCCGCGTCCGGTAGGGCGGCCCGGCCAGCCACCCGACCTGCCCTTCTGCGTGGGGTAGCACCGCCGTCTCCTGGGCAATGCTCGTCATCGCTCATATGCCACTTGCCTGAGCGATGTCGGGCACTCGCCGTTGGCGTGAAGGAAGAGGCACGACAGGCGCCTGGGACGCGCTGGCGGCTCAAGACACCAGGCGGGTTGCCACGCCGGACACCGTCACCATCACCCAGGCCCTCGTCACCGAGTCCATCCACGGTGTCTTCTCCGGCGAGTTCGATACGACCGTCGAGCGGTGGGTACCGGCCCATGCGGCTCTGAACTGGGCGAACATGACCGCGCCAGCCTTCAGCCTCTTCGACTGGGAGGACTGGGGTAACACGCCGCTGGGGCTGGACTCGGCCTCACTGTGGGCGAGTTCCCTTGCTGTCCCGGCTCTGGCCGATCGCGTGCGGCACGAACGCCGGTCCGACTTCGAGAGCCGGGACGGCAAGCTGATGACGTTGTTCGTCTGCTCGAAGATCCTCAGACCGTACGCGCACCCGGAGGACCCCCGGCTGGAGCCCGCGCAGCGCATGGCCGAGCACGTCATCAAGGAGCTTCAGGCGGGCTGCCCGCGCTATCGGTCTCGAAGGAGACACCAGTACTCCTGGATGGTCCGCTCCTCGATCTCGCCGGCCAGGGCGCCGACGAGATCGCCCAAATGTGCGGGTTCATCGGTGCCCACGGCGACGGAGTCGGCCCACGAAGCAGCTGCCGTCCTGCCCCCGCAACCGCCACAAGCACGGGGGCACTGATCACGACCGCACGGACAGCCTGGGGGCAAGCAGCTCCAGCACTTCCTCCCAGCGGTAGCGGTCGGCCCCGCCGCCGGCCTTCGGCCGGTGGGGCTCATACGAGCCGATCAGGACGCCCATCTCGCGCAGCCGGTCCAGGCTCTGGCGGTATGCGGGGTGGGCGGCCTGGGCTGAGTTCAAGTACGGCAGCACGGCGACCGGGATGTCCATGGCGGGTGCTTCGCACAGGACGCCCAGGGCGAGATTGTCGGAGATCCCGGAGGCCCACTTGTTGACGGTGTTGAAGGAGGCCGGGGCGACCGCGATGGCATCCGCAGGCCGGGGCGGGCGCGGTTCACCCGGTGACCGCCACGCCGAGCGGATGGGGCGGCCGGTCCGGGCCTCGACCGCCTCCACGTCAAGGAAGCCGAGTCCTTGCGGGGTGGCGATGACGCCGACGTCCCAGTGCCGCTCCTGTGCTGCGGTGATCAGCCGGCCGACGTCTGCGGCGACCCCGGCCGCACAGACCACGATCTGTAGGAACGGCTTGTCGGGCTGATCACTCACGCGGGCACTCCCAGTTGGCGGCTGAAGTGGTGCAGCTCGGGCAATGCACGGCGGCGGTCACGGGCTGCCATGTCGGCGACCAGTTCGCGTACGGCCGGGCGGCGGACATCCTGTGCCGCGCAGCTCTCGGCGATGCGCAGGGCCTGGTAGCCGTCGGCGAGTCTGCCCTGCTGACTGTAGGCGCGCGCGGCCTCCACCCACAGCGCGGCCCGGCGCTCGGGGACAGGAATGTGCCGCCGCATGAGCGGCCGTGCGGTTTCCAGGGCGATGCCGGCGTCACCGAAGGAGACGGCCGCGCTGACCTCGTGCAGTGCAACGTTGGTGGGGCTGAAGTTCGCCCATGCGTCCGGCCGGCCGAAGGCGACGTAGCGCGCCACCTCCTTCGCCTCGGTGAGGAAGCTCTGGGTGGTGTCGCGGTCGCCGTTTCTGCTGGCGGCGGTCGCCCCGCGGAGCAACAGCAGACCGACCGCTGCCAGGTACCGGGGCGAGCGCTGGTCGTAGAGGCCGGTGAGCTGACCGGCGGTGTGGCGGACCATGTTCACGGCCTGGGCGGTGTGCTTCTCCCGCACGAGGACGTGGGCGTGAACGCGGACACTGGCGGCGAGGACGACAGGATCCCCGGCCCGCTCCGCCTCGGCCATGGCCCGACCGGCCGCGAGCCAGGCGTTGCCCTGATCGGCTCGCTTCAGCAGCAGGCTCACGGACGTCTGGTAGGCGGTCGCGAGCAGCCCGGACACCTCCGCCGAGCCGGATGAGCCTCCGGCGGCCTGCCGCAGGTCGGCGATCAGGCCCGGCAGGGTCTGCTCCAGTTCGGTGTAGTCGCACGTGCAGAACATCCGGCGTACAGCCCGTGCCCGATCCCGCAGCTCATCGATGCCCAAGGGCTGTCCGGTGACAACAGGGCTCGTGCCCGGCAGCAGGACTTGGATCAGGTCGTGATGCGCTGTGGTCGACGACGGCGGTGGAGCCGCGAGCGCGGCGACGCTCGCGGCAAGGAAGGTACGGCGGTGCATCTCCTCTGTTCCGGGGTCGGCTGGGCTGGCGTCAGAAGCGGCGGCGAGGCCGAGACGGTGCGGCGGAATGTCCAGCACCTGCGCGATCGCGCAGCACGCGCACGTCCTCCGTACCCCTGCCGCTCTCCAAGCGGCTGACTTTCGACTGGTGATACCCCGGTGCGGCGGCAACGTCCTTCTGCGAGCGCCGCTGTAACACGCGTGCCTGACGGATCACTTCGCCGATCCGTCTCGCTTCACTCTGTGCGCCGGCCATCTGTGCCACGGCCCCTCCTGCCGTCGCCGATCCTGCCTGCTCAACCGAGCGTAACCGAGCGGCAATTGACCGCGATGCAGCTCCTGCATAAGTGATGCAGCCCCGGCACACGGCGTGGTCCCGCTTGCCCTTGGAGCGGTTGCGTGGAGTAGCCGCACCGATCCAGGAGGCCGCTCATGGAAGCGCATCAGATCCGTTTTTCCGTTCCCGGCACACCCGCTGCCGCGAGGTCCGCGCGGCAGCGGGTGTGCCGGGAACGGGATACGGGCCTGGGATGCCTCCTTCGATCAGGAACTGCTGGAGACAGCGGAGCTGGTCGCCACCGAGTTGCTGGCGAACGCGGTACAGCACGGGGCCACGGGCCGATCTCGGCCGGCGCCCGCCTGAACGACGAACGTCTGCTGATTGAGGTGACCGATGCCAGCTCCAAGGTCCCACGGGCCGGGCTGCCGGACGCGGAGGAAGAGGGCGGGCGCGGCGTGTTCCTCGTCGCCGCCCTCGCGGATCGCCACGGTATCGACCCGCTGCCGTCCGGCAAGCGGTGCTGGGCCGAGTACAAGGTCGGCGGCCCGGACCAGCCCACACAACGCCTTCCCTTGCAAAGGAGTTGACGGTTGACAGCCGTACGGATCCCCCCAGTCGCCGCCGAAGTAGTCGCCATCCGGCCCGGCACCCCCCTTGCCGGCTCCGTGGCTGTCGACGGGTCCAAGAAACCACCCCTGATGGCCCTGGCCCTCACCCGCTCCGGCACGCACCTCTTCTCCGACACCATCAACCCCGGCCGCCACGGCAACCTACTGCCCCAATTCGCCCGCCTCGGCGCCGAGATCCACGAACTGTCGCCCATCAAGTGCTGCCTCACTGGTCCGCAGCAGCTGACCGGCGCCGGAGTGGAGACCGCCAACCCTTGACCGACGTCCGCAACGCCTTCCGCGCGCTCGCCTTCGGCTGAGGCACGGGCCGTCACGACCCGATCCGGAACGGGCTGTTCGCCGAGGTTCCGTGGTTCGGAACGGAGCTGCGGTGCCGTTCCATTGAAGCCGAAGGATCCGGAGGAATCGGTCAAGTCCCCTCGCCACGCGAATCATCTCGGGCGACTTCGACACCACGGCCATCCCGGCACCCGCACCGGTCCGGCCCGAGGACCGTCTCGGCTGCCCCGCTCTCACATCTCCGGCGCTGCTCGGTCGGTGCCGGTGTCGATGAGGATCTGTTCGGCCGGCATCACGTTGTCGGCGCGGACGGCCTCGGCCATCGCGGCACGGGCCGCGCCGAGTGTCGCGTGCGGCGGGACCACGAGGAGGGAGAAGTGGTCCTGATCGCCCCGGGTGATGAGGACGGTGTCGTCGAGGAGTCGATGTGCACGATGCGGTCATCGATGACCAGCCTCGTCGGCAGTCCTTCCCAGGCACCGGCGTCCAGGCCGACGCGCGTGACCGGCCCGAGGTACTCGGTCAGCGCGGCGATCAGGGCGGGGAGCTCCGCGGCGATGTCCCGGGAACGCGGCTGCCACGCCCCGTCGAGAACACCCCGGCGGTCGTGCGTCGTCTCCAGCCGTACGACAGCCGTCCCGGGCTGCACGGCCTGGTGGACGGCGTCCGGCAGGAGCCTGATCACACGCGGGGAGCCGGAGTCGGACGCCGGAGTAGGGTGAAAGATCCAGTCCGCCAATCTGTGCCCACACAACGAGGTCGCCATGCAGCCCACGGCAACACCCCCGGACGGGCACGCCGAGGTCAGCATCGTCGCCGCCTCCCCCGAGGTCGCCCGTCGCGTCGCGGAGGTTCTCCGCCACTGCTTCGCCGCCACCGAGCAGCGCAGCTATCCCGCGGACACCGAGGGAGGGACCCGCCTCCAGCTCACCGTGGACACCACCCGCCCGGCAGAACCGGCACGGTCCTGGCTGGAGACCAGCCGCTCCGCGGAGGACGCCCGCCGCCGGAAGTGAGCCGACGTCCAGGAGCGGTCCGTCCGGCCTCTTCGGGGAGTAGCGTGAACTCATCGGGAGCACTTCGCACACCGGCCTCGATGCCGGTGTCGTTCCCGGTGAGCGACGACACCGGGCGGCCGCGCCTCGCGCAGGGGTCCGGAGACAGGTTTGCGTGATGTCCGCGACCACCCCTCACCCCCCGCTACGGGCCGTTCCCTTCCGGGCCCCGACCGCACGCCTCGCGCTGAAATCCGAGAGCCCTTCACCAGGGCACGTCGAGTTGGACGGCGCCTGGTGGCCTCGTTCACGTGACCTGGCACACGAACTCTCCGCTCTGGCGGACGTGCTGGATCCGCTGTGGGGGCGGATCACCCGTATCGCGGTCAACCCCCGCCACTGGCCGATCCTCCCACCCAGGATCTTCGTCAACGGCCATGTGGTGAAGATCGGTTGGTTCACCTCTGAGTTGGATCCGCACGGGATCTTTCTGCTGTCCTACACCGCGGGCCGCTGAGACCTTATGGTGATCCCCCCGGAGACCAGTGCCCCCTCGGCCGCCCGGCTGATGGCCGCTGCGAGTGCGGACACCGGTCCGCCGATGACCGCGACCGCGCTCATCACGGCGGAACGGGCCCGCCACGGAGGCCCGGAGGCCGGGAAGGACGGGAGCGGCGGTGCTTTCTCGTCACACGGCCGGAATCAGCAGCGCGCTGTGGGGATGTGACCGGCACGCAGAACGCATCGGCCGCCGCGGCCGGGCAGTGCGTGGCGGGTCCAGTCACACGTGATCGCCTGCGGCGGCTGCCGTGAGCGGTTCCGCGGCCTCCTCGGTCGTATCCGGAGGTACGACCAGCAGGTCCTGCTCGCCCCCGACCGGGGGCGAGCAGGACGATGGTGTGCGGGGCGGATGCCGCCACGGTCCTGCGCAGCCGTACGACCTGGTTGAAGACGAGCATCCGGCCGGGCACAGCGGACCACATCGCCCCGTTGACGGTGACGCTGGTGATGTGGCCCCACGCGCGCGGCAACCCGGCGAGCAGCCGGGGGAGTTCGGCGAGCAGGTCGTACGAACGGGGCCACCACGCTCCGTCGATGGGCCGGGGCATGCCGCTGTGGGGGGCCACGCGCAGGCGAAGAAGGGGATGGGAGGGAGGCGGGGGTTGCAGTGCGGTGGTCATGGAAGCTCCTGTCAACTGCCGTGCGACAGAGGAGGTGAGTGGTCGGTGTCAGACGCGGCGAGCGGCGACGCGGTCCGCAGTGGGCCAGCGCACGTCGTGCACCCAGCCGAGGCGTTCGAGGAGGCGGATGACGGCGGCGGAGGGGTCGAGCTGGCCGCGGTCGACGCCGTGGCGGGCGCTGGTGGGGTCGGCGTGGTGGAGGTTGTGCCAGCTCTCGCCGAACGACAGCAGGGCGAGGGGCCACAGGTTGGTGGCCCGGTCGTGGCGCCGGGTGCGGAACGGCCGCTCACCGATCATGTGACAGAGTGAGTTCACGCTCCAGGTGACGTGGTGGAGCAGCGCGATGCGCACAAGTCCCGCCCACAGCAGGGCGGTTACGCCGTACACCCACGTACCGCCGATGACCCAGCCCGCCGCGAACGGCAGGGCGAGCGTGAGGACGCACAGCGCCGGAAAGGCGCGGGCGACGGCACGGATGTCGCGGTCGGCAAGGAGGTCGGGGGCGTACCGGTCGGCGGGTGTGCGGTCGTTGCGGAACAGCCAGCCGACATGAGCGTGCAGCAGCCCGCGCAACTGGCCGCGCAGATGCGTGCCGTAGCGGTACGGGGAGTGCGGATCGCCTGGCCGGTCAGTGAAGGCGTGATGGCGGCGGTGAGTGGCGACCCAGCCGATGACGTCGCCCTGGAAACTCATCGAACCGGCCACCGCGAGCGCGATCCGCACGGGACGCACGGCCCGGTAGCCGCCGTGGGTGAGGCCGCGGTGGAAGCCGACCGTGACGCCGAGACCCGTGATCGTGTAGAGGACGAGGGCGAGCACGATGTCGGCGGGATGGATGAGACTCCCCCACAGCAGCCAGCCTGCGAGGCCGATCGCCACGAACGGCAGCACGACGATCACCGCCGTCACCGTGACGTACAGCCGCTCACCGCCATTGCGCGCGGGCGCCGGGCCGTCCGGCGGGAAGGGGGACGTCCCGTCGTAGCCCTGGGGCGGCGGGACGGTGTCCGACGGTGTGACCGTCGTGGAGGTGTTCGGACTGAGTGGCATACGTGGCTCCTCGGCCTGGATGCGGATGGCGCGGCCGGGGTCACGGGCTGCCCCTGTGATGGGATTCGCGAGGACGGGGCCGGTTCGGACACCGGCATACGAAAAGCCCTCGCTTCCTCCACCGTACTCCCGCACGCTCCGAAACGAGGCGGGCCGGGTCGCGTGCCACCGCGTTGACACGGACCGTCGCCGGACGTTGACTGGCGGCACGGTGCAGGGCGATGCCACTCCGGAACACACGGCGAAGCATTCCGCCTTCCCGCCTCGCCCAGACCCCGCGGGAACTCACCTACCGGACAACAGTAAGGCCAGCCATGACCGTTTCACGGACCATCAGGAACAAGGCGCAGATGATGAAGGGCAGGATCACGGAAGAGCTCGGCCGGGTCACCCGCAACGGGCGACTGCAGCGCCGGGGCAGGATCGACCGGGTCTCCGGAAGCCTGACACAGGCCGTCGAGAAGACCAAGGACGCCTTGAGGCGGAACGGAAGCGGCACCCGATGATGTACGACCAGGCACGCGCCCAGCAGCCCGCGGGCCGAACCCCGGGCCCCGCCGAGCGCCGCAGCCCGGGCCCGGATCCGCTGTTCCCGTCGGATGAACAGGACAAGATCGTCCAGCGTCTCCGGCACGCCCTCAACACCTTCGCCGACACCCCGCGCGAGGCGCTGGAAGAGGCCGAGAGCGCCTACGACGAAGCCACCACCCAGCTCGTGAACGCCCTTGCGGAACGGCGGCGTGTCCTGCGCGCCGGCTGGCAGGACCGGGATCCCGAGACAGGGTCCGACGAACTCCGGCTCGCGCTGAGGCAGTACCGGGAGATCACCCAGCGACTGCTCCACATCTAGGCGGCCACTACTCCGCGCTGCGGCGGAGCGCGGAGTAGTGTGGACAGTACCGAGGGCATTTCGCACGCCGGTTTCCACGCTGGGTCGTTCTCGGCGAACGATGAAACCCGGGCCGCCGCAGAGGCGGCCCGGAGACGGGTCCGCATCATGTCGGCGACCTTGTACCCATCCCCGCCGCACCACGAGTCCGTCGCAGCCCCGGCCGCGCGTCTCGCATTGAAGACCGACGGCACGTCCCGCGGACTCCTGGACGGTGCCTGGTGGCCCCGCTCCCGGGATCTGCTGAGCGAACTGCCCACACTGACCGACGTGTTGGACCCCTTGTGGGGCCGCATCACCCGCATCGCCGTCAACCCGAAGTACTGGCCGGTCATCCCCCGCAAGGTTCCCGTGGACGGCCACATCGTCAAGGTCGGCTGGTTCACCCCGGAAATCGACCCGCACAAGCTGCTGCTGCTCTCCTACGGCACCGGACGCTGGGACCTGCTGGTCATCCCGCCCGAAACCGGGGCGGAGTCGGCGGCCCGGCTGATGGCTGCCGCGTCCGACTACGACGGCCCGCCACTGACGGCGAGCGCGCTCATCGCCGCGGACGAGGCCCGGCACGGCGTCTCCGCGACCGACGAGCCACTGGACCCGGACGAGTCATGGGAGTACGAAGGCGGCGCCTCCGCGGTGTCCGCAGCCGTTCCGGAGCAGACCGGTCCGCCCGGTCGGGCCAGTCGCCTGATCATCGGTATGTGAGGTGGCCGCCATGAACGCCTTCCTGACAGCCGCCGCCTTCGTGGTTCTCATCGCAGCAGCGGCATACGTGATCCACCAGCTCAACCTCCAGCACGCCGACAGAATCGCCGTGCACCGGTACAGCGCCCCCCTGCCCGGCCGCCGCGGCCGCGGCACGCCGCAGCCCCCGGTGGGACCGGACCGGTCCGAGTCGCCGACCACTCGCGAACGGCGGGACCACCGCGACGGGGGCCGCGGCCGCTTTCCGCCGCGCCGCCGCCGCAGCCGTACCACTCACCACAGGTGACCAGCCGGTTCCCGTCACCGGGCCATCGACTGTGCGAGGAGCGGCCGGGGCCCCATGAACCGAGGCATCATGGCTCTTCCGCAGGTCAACTACTCGGCCCCTAAAGGACCGAGCTTGTTGGCTCAGCCCTTGTAGGGCTCCGTTTATGCTCCCGACTGCCCCCTACGACAGGGCGGTCACGGGTCACATCTACCGGTCCCGGCTATGTC
>NZ_JBQQCE010000340.1:0-10922 GCF_052245645.1 Streptomyces sp. KR55
GGTCGTCGCCATGGGTAAGGTCCGGCATGTTCTTTAGGGTAACTCATTACCCTACCTAAAGACCAGTGGCGACACGCACAGGTGCCCGTGATCCCCGCCACTGAAACCGGATCATCACCCGTATGAGTGAGCCACTTCCGGAAAGTGACGCACCACTGGGTCGCCTTGCAACCCTCGTGTCCATGGGGACCAGTGTGCTCAGCCTGCGGATCGACGGAGAGCTGCTCGAACGGCTCCGGGACCATGCGGCGAAAAGAGGAATGAGCGTCCAGGACTATGTGATCCGGACGCTCATTCGGGACGACTTCGACGAACGCTTCAAGTCGGCGGTCGAAGAGACGGAGAGGTTCTACGGGGTCACCTGACGGCCCCCGTGCGGCATCAGGTCAGACCCAGTGCCGGCATCAGGTAGTAGAAGGCGAACACCGCCGCCACCACGTACATCGCCGCCGGGACCTCCCGGCCCCGTCCGGCCGCCAGGCGCAGGACGACGAAGGTGATGAAGCCCATACCGATGCCGTTGGTGATCGAGTAGGTGAACGGCATCATCAGCATCGTCACGAAGGCCGGGACGGCGATCGTGTAGTCCGCCCAGTCGATCTCCTTGACCGAACCGGCCAGGATCAGGAAGCCGACCGCGACCAGCGCGGGGGTGGCCGCCTGGGACGGGACCATCGTGGCGACCGGGGTCAGGAGCAGCGCCACGGCGAACAGCGAGCCGGTGATCACGTTCGCGAAGCCGGTCCGGGCGCCCTCGCCGACGCCGGCCGTGGACTCCACGAAGCAGGTGGTGGCCGAGGAGGAGCTGGCGCCGCCCGCGGCGACCGCGATGCCGTCGACGAAGAGGACCTTGTTGATGCCGGGCATCTGGCCCTGGGCGTCGGTCAGCTTGGCCTCGTCACTGACGCCCATGATCGTGCCCATGGCGTCGAAGAAGGTCGACAGCAGGACCGTGAAGACGAACAGGGTGCCGGTCAGCACACCGACCTTGGCGAAGCCGCCGAACAGGCTGACCTCGCCGATCAGGCCGAAGTCGGGGGTGGCGACCGGGTTGCCGGGCCACGTCGGAGTGGTGAGACCCCAGGAGGGGACGTCCGCGACGGCGTTGATGATCACCGCGAGGACGGTCATCGCGACAATCGAGATCAGGATCGCGCCGGACACCTTGCGCACGATCAGCGCCAGCGTGAGCAGCACGCCGAGGATGAAGACCAGGACCGGCCAGCCGTTGAGGTGACCGGTGGCGCCGAGCTGGAGCGGGACCGTGGTCTGGGCGGCGTCCGGGATACGGGAGACGAAGCCGGCGTCGACGAGGCCGATCAGCATGATGAACAGGCCGATACCGATGGCGATGGCCTTGCGCAGACCATGGGGCACGGCGTTCATCACGCGCTCGCGCAGGCCCGTGGCGACCAGCAGCATCACGACGAAACCGGCGAGCACCACCATGCCCATGGCGTCCGGCCAGGACATCCGCGGGGCGAGCTGGAGCGCGACGACCGAGTTCACCCCGAGACCGGCGGCCAGCGCGATCGGCACGTTGCCGATGACGCCCATGAGGAGCGTGGTGAACGCCGCCGTCAGGGCCGTCGCGGTGACCAGCTGGCCGTTGTCGAGCTGGTTGCCGTACATGTCCTTCGCGCTGCCGAGGATGATCGGGTTCAGCACGATGATGTAGGCCATCGCGAAGAAGGTGGCGAAACCGCCGCGGATCTCGCGGGCCAGGGTGCTGCCCCGTTCGGAGATCCTGAAGTAGCGGTCGAGTGTGCCGTAGGCGGGCTGTGCGCCGGGACCTTCGGGCGCGGGGGCCTTGGCGGGGGCCGAGGTGGACATGCAGGACCTCATCACCAACGGACATCCCCCATGCCCCGTTGGACTTTCATACGAACAGAAGTGGCCAGAAACAAACGGTTTCAGTATGAACATATGACGACGAGATCGCTATCTCCGCGCGTAGACCCAAAGGACTCCGAAGACGTCCGACGACGTCCGACGGGCCTCTAAGCTGTCCCCCATGGCGAAGTGGACCCCCAAGCACGAGGCACCGGAGCCCCTGGAGGGCCCCGTGGTCGGCACCATCACCGGCGGCACGATCGTCTGGTTCGTCCTCTTCCTGGTGCAGCTGCCGTTCTACGACTGGTTCGACGACCACGGGCACACCTGGTGGCTGTGGACCTGCCTGGCCGGCGGAGGGCTGGGGCTGCTCGGCATCTGGTACGTCCGCCGACGGGACGCGGCGATCAAGCGGTCGGCGCGCGAGAAGACGCCGGCCATCCCGTAAGCCCCCGTACGCCCAGGGCACTACGGCCGTCCTCCCGTAGTCGGATCTTCCGCCCACTCCGGGGGTGAAGCCCCACATCCGCACGTACCGTCGAATGCATGACGCACATCGACGCGGACGCCGAGCTCGGTCCCGCGCACCCCGCACCCGTGCCGTCGGTGACGACCGGGCTGACGGCCGCCGAGGTCGCCGAACGGGTCGCACGCGGGCAGGTCAACGACGTACCGGTGCGCAGCAGCCGGTCGATGGCCGACATCATCCGCGCGAACGTCTTCACCCGCTTCAACGCGATCATCGGCGTGCTCTGGGTGATCATGCTGTTCGTCGCGCCGATCCAGGACAGCCTGTTCGGCTTCGTGATCCTCGCCAACACCGGTATCGGCATCGTCCAGGAGTGGCGGGCGAAGAAGACCCTCGACTCCCTCGCCCTGATCGGCGAAGTACGGCCGACCGTGCGACGCGAGGGGATCACCGCCGAGGTCAGTACGTCCGAGATCGTGCTGGACGATCTGATCGAGATCGGGCCGGGGGACAAGGTCGTCGTCGACGGGGTGTGCGTCGAGGCCGACGGGCTGGAGATCGACGAGTCCCTGCTCACCGGTGAGGCCGATCCGGTCGTCAAACGGCCGGGGGACCAGGTCATGTCCGGGAGCTTCGTGGTCGCCGGCGGTGGCGCGTTCCAGGCGACCAAGGTGGGCCGTGAGGCGTACGCCGCCCAGCTCGCCGAGGAGGCCTCCCGCTTCACCCTCGTCCACTCCGAGCTGCGCTCCGGGATCTCCACGATCCTCAAGTACGTGACGTGGATGATGATCCCGACCGCGATCGGCCTGATCATCAGCCAGCTCGTGGTCAAGGACAACGACCTCAAGGACTCCCTCGCCCGCACGGTCGGCGGCATCGTGCCGATGGTCCCGGAGGGGCTCGTCCTGCTCACCTCCGTCGCCTTCGCGATCGGCGTCATCCGGCTCGGCCGGAAACAGTGCCTGGTGCAGGAGCTGCCCGCGATCGAGGGCCTCGCCCGCGTCGACACCGTCTGCCTGGACAAGACGGGCACCCTCACCGAGGGCGGCATGGACGTCACCGAGCTGCGGCTGCTGGACGGCCACGACGAGGCCTACGTACGGCAGGTCCTCGGCGCCCTCGGCGAGTCCGACCCACGGCCGAACGCCTCCCTCCAGGCGATCATCTCCGCCTACCCGGACGGCGAGGAGTGGCGCGTCACCGAGGCGCTGCCCTTCTCCTCCGCCCGCAAGTACAGCGGGGCGTCCTTCAGCGAGGGCAACGGCGAGGCCAGTACGTGGCTGCTCGGCGCCCCCGACGTGCTGCTCGCGCAGAACGATCCCGCCCTCGCCGAGACCGAGCGGCTGAACGAGGAGGGCCTCAGGGTCCTGCTGCTCGCCCGCACCTCCGGCGACCTCGACTCCCCCGACGCCACCCGGGACGCCAAGCCCGCCGCCCTCGTCGTACTGGAGCAGCGGCTGCGGCCGGACGCGGCCGACACCCTGCGCTACTTCGCCGAGCAGAACGTCCGCGCCAAGGTCATCTCCGGCGACAACGCGGTGTCGGTGGGCGCGGTGGCGAGCAAGCTCGGGCTCGACGGCAGCACGGTCGACGCCCGTCGGCTGCCCGCCGACCGGGACGGCATGGGCCGGGCCCTCGACGAGGGCACGGTGTTCGGGCGGGTCACCCCGCAGCAGAAACGGGACATGGTGGGGGCGCTCCAGTCCCGCGGGCACACGGTCGCCATGACCGGCGACGGGGTGAACGACGTCCTCGCTCTGAAGGACGCCGACATCGGGGTCGCGATGGGCACCGGCTCGGAGGCGACACGAGCGGTGGCGCAGATCGTGCTGCTGAACAACAGCTTCGCCACCCTGCCGTCGGTGGTCGCGGAGGGCCGGCGGGTGATCGGCAACATCACCCGGGTCGCCACGCTGTTCCTGGTGAAGACGGTCTACTCGGTGCTGCTGGCCGTCCTGGTGGTGTGCTGGCAGGTCGAGTACCCGTTCCTGCCCCGCCATCTGACCCTGCTGTCGACGCTGACGATCGGCGTCCCGGCGTTCTTCCTGGCCCTCGCGCCCAACAAGGAGCGGGCGAAACCCCACTTCGTGCGGCGGGTGATGCGGTACGCGATACCGGGCGGGGCGCTGGCCGCGCTGGCGACCTTCGGCACGTATCTGATTGCCCGTCAGCACTACACCGGTCCGGGGGCGTTGGATGCGGAGACCAGCGCGGCGACGCTGACGCTGTTCCTGATCGCGATGTGGGTGCTGGCGATCATCGCCCGGCCGTACACCTGGTGGCGCATCGGGCTGGTGGCGGCGATGGGGGCGGGGTTCCTGGTGGTGCTGGTGGTGCCGTGGTTGCAGGAGTTCTTCGCGTTGAAGTTGGTGGGGGTGACGATGCCGTGGGTTGCCGTGGGGATGGCGGTGGGGGCGGCGGTCGTCCTGGAGGTGCTGTGGAGGTTGGTCGACCGCCGGCCCGCGGTCCACTGAGCGCTTGGCTTCAGCCGAGGGAGCTGATGCCGGTGGGGTGCTGCGGCGCCGTTGCGGCTGGTCGCGCCCACGCGGCGGAGCCGCAAATCGACACAGCCCCGCGCCCCTTTGGGGCGTTGTGGCTAACGGACGTCTGCATAGTCGCCGGCCGTTGTCACCGCCGGGGTCGTCGGGGTGCCCTTGAACTGGAAGCGGTAGTAGCCGTCGACCGATGCCTTGACCGTGGTCTTCAGGTCACCCGTCGTGTTCGTCTTGATGCCCTTGACGTTGGTGTAGTTGGTGGTGCCCGCCTTGCGGAACTGCAGCACCACCGGCTGGGTGGAGTATCCGGCGTACTTGCCGGTCTCCCAGTTGGCGCGGGTCAGCTTGCCCGTGACGGTGAGGGTCTTGTTCTTCTGCACCGGCTCCGGGGCGGCGTTGACCGTCAGCTTGGAGTTGCGCTGCACCAGGGTCGTGCCGAGGGCGCCCTGGTCGGCGTATCCGACCTTGGTGATGTCGAAGGTCTCGCCCTCGGGGTCCTGGCCGTTGTACGCGATGGCCAGGGCGGCGCCCTTCCAGGTGCCTGAGTCGGAGTTGAGCAGGTCGCCCTCGCCCGGGTAGATGTCGATCTTGCCGGTGCAGGTGGCGGTGGTCGCCGTGGCCGTCGTACAGGTGGCCGGCTTCACGCCGAACAGGGTGGTGTCGGGCGTGGCGAAGGCGCCCCGGTAGAGGTAGGGGCCGGTCAGGAAGTCCTGCGCGGTGATGTCGACGTCCGCTCCATGGGTCAGCGTGTAGGTGACCGTCGTGGAGTAGTGGCCGGTGGTACCGACCTTGACCGCCTTGGCGATCTTGAAGTTGGAGAAGGAGGCGTCCAGGGCGTACGGCTCGTCCTGGGCGGCCTTGGTGCTGAACGCCGTCGCACCGGAGGGGGTGTGGGCGGCCTGGCGGATCTTCGCGACGGCCTCGCGGTAGTCGGCGCCGGAGACGCCGGAGACATCGGCGGCCTGAGCGGCCGGTACGGCGAGGGCGGAGAGGGCCAGGGCGCCGGTCACGGCGGCGACGGTGGCTCGTATACGCATGCGTTCCCCAGTGAGTGATCGTGGAGCCTGTTGGCTCACCTGATCAGATAGGCGAACGCCGGTAACGGTTGCTCCGGCAGGGAAAGTTGGGAAAAAAGCACCCGGCCCCGGATGGCTTCCGGGGCCGGGCGGCAGTTGTGCTGTTGCTTACTTCACGTCGACTTACTTCACGTCGACGAAGTCACCGGCGACGGTGGCCGGAGCGGTGCTGGTGATGCCCGCGTAGCTGAAGCGGAAGTAGCCGTCGGTGGAGGCCGTGACGGTCGTCTTCAGGGCGCCGCCCGTGGCCGTCTTGATGCCCTTGACGTTCGTGTAGTTGGTGGTGCCCGCCTTACGGAACTGCAGCACCACGGACTGGCCGCTGGGGATGCCGACGTAGGAGCCGCTCTGCCAGTCGGCGCGGGTCAGCTTGCCCGTGACGGTGATGGTCTTGCCCTTCACCACCGGCTCCGGCGAGGCGTTGACCGTCAGCTTCGACAGGCGCTGGACCTTGTGGGTCTGGTAGTAGTCGTCCCAGTAGATCTCGCCGTCGTTGGACAGCACGCCGGCGGTCACATGCCAGGTGCCGGCCAGCGCGTTGGCGTACACGTTGCCCTCCATGCCGGGCGCGGCGGTGAGGGTGAGCTTGCAGGTCGACGTCGTGGCGCTGCTGGCGGTGCAGCTGGCGACTTCCTCGTTCGGCGGGATGTAGCCGTCGACGTCGGTCTCGACGTCGGTGCCGTGCCACAGGTCGATGTAGGCGTCCGCGATGCCGCTGGGGTGGCTGGCGGTCAGGGACACGGTGAAGGTCTTGACGGTGGTGGTGCCGAGGACGACGTTCTTGCCGGCGTTCACCGTCACGTTGGAGACGGTGGGCGCGGCGGCGGCCGCGCTGAACGTCGACTTGGTGGAGGAGGACGAGGTGCCGAAGCGCTCGGCGGCGCTCGGGCGGTCCGTGCTCGCGGCACCCTGCGAGTCGGCCTGTGCGAGCGGCGCGACGAGGGCGGACAGGACCAGGGCGCCGGAGACGGCGGCCACGGTGGCGCGTATACGCATGCGTTCCCCATGAGGAGAGGGGCCCCGCTGCCCTTCGTTCCCTACGGCTCGTGAGCGCGGCGAGACCCAAGTGATCGTGGAGCCTGTTGGCTCGCACGATCAGACCCGTGACGGTAGTGAATAGTTGTACGACCGGCGTGGAATTTGTGCGAGCTTTTTCAAGATCCCGCCCAAGGCCCCGCCGGCCGCACACCTCGGCTCAGTCGAACCACCGGTCCCGCGCCAACTCCGCCGTCCGTGACGGGTCCTCCAACAGTGCCGCCACCTCGAAGCGCCGCGGCCACTGGCCCGCCGCCCAGGCGAGACCGGCGGCGACGCCCTCCAGCGTGGCGGCGTGCAGTACGCCGTCGGAGGTGACCCGCCAGTCGATCTCCACACCGTCGACGACGAGTTCCTCGTGCTCGACGTAGGTGTCGGGCGTCCGCGGGCCCAGCAGCACCCGCACCGGCTCCGGCACCTCGTGCTCGGTGCCCTCGGAGTCCACCTCACCGGTGACGGACTCGCTCAGCCGCCGCACCTGGAACAGCTCCGCCAGCTCGGCGGCCCGGGCCGGCGGCACCGGCAGCAGGGGCACACCCTCGGTGAACGGCAGCAGGTCCGGCGAGTCGACGACCACCGCGTCGGCCGCGTCCACGACCTCGACCCGCCCGTCGACGACCGCCCGCAGCTCGTCCGGCAGGGTCACCTGGTCGGGGTCCAGCTCGGCCAACGCGCCGTACAGTCCGTGCAGTTGGGTACTGGTGACCTGCCGCTCGGGGTCGGCGAGCCGGTCCAGCAGCTCGGCGGCGCCGCCCGGCTCGTCGAGAAGGGCCGCCACCGACGTCCGTACCCCGAGCGCCCGCAGCACCTGCTCGTCGTCGAAGCCGGTGGCGTCGGCCTCGTCGTACAGGCCGCGCAGCAGCGGATCCCCACCGGCGGCGAGCAGTCCGGCGGGGCGCCGCCCGTCGAACACCGGGTGCCCGCGCAACCACCAAGCGGTGTAGGGCCGTACGACCTCATGGGTGCCGTCGGGCAGCAGGATGCGCACACTCTGAATGACGGCGTCACGCAAGGGGGGTACCGACAGCAGAGCAAGAGCCTGTGACCACTTGTCGTCGGCCACCAGATCCAGGTCGCGTACGGCGATGAGTTCCGTCGCCACCGGCGGCACCGGCGAGTCCGGGAAGCGGTCGAGGATGTCCTCGCACCAGACGTCCACGGCGTCCAGCAGACCGGGGTCGTCGGGCTCGGCGAAGTCCCCTTCACGGGGCTCGAGTTCGTCGGGGTCGAGGACGACGTCGGTGGCGCGGACCAGCGCGAAGTCGGCGAGGACGCCACAGGCGGCGAGCGGCTGCTCACCGAAGCGCTCGGCCAGCTCGGCGTCGACGAAGGCGAGTTCACCCTCCCGCATGACCTGGGCGAAGGGGCTGCCGGGGAAGACGAGTTCGCCTGCCGGGGCCAGTTCCCCCTCCTCGTCCGGGAGGGCGAGGGCGCCCAGCCAGGGCTCGTCGCCGGGTTCGAGCCCGGCGTCCCGCACGAGCGCGAGGACGGTGTCCGCCAGCTCCTCGGCGTCCGGGGCGTCCTCCTCCCAGAGGGCGCCGCCCTCGTCGTCGAGGGAGGCGGCGACGGCGGCGCGCACCTGCGGGGTGGTGAGCACGGCACGCGGGGTCGCGGGCAGGGCACCGAGCTTCTCCAGGAGCGGGTGCGCGGCGTCCGGGTGGGCGACCTTGAGGCCGAGCCGGGCGAGGACCTCGGGGTCGATGCGGGCGGCGTCCGGGGTGGGCAGGAGGACCTGCCGGGGCCCGATCGTCGTCCGCCGGTCGGCCAGCGGCACGGGAAGCCCGGTGAGCCGGTCCGGATCCACCCCGGCGAGGCTGTCGTACAGCCGCCGCCACCAGCCGGGCTCCTTCTCCAGGCCGGCCAGCCGGTCGATGGCGTCGCTCAGCCGGACCCGGGCGACCCCGAGCGTGCGCAGTTCGACCCGCCGTTCCAGCCCGGCGGGCAGCAGCGTGGGCAGCACCTCGGCGAGCACCCGTACGGTGTCGGCGCCGGCGCCCTCGACGACCTCGGCGTCCCGCGGCCGGAGGGACTCGGGCAGCTCGTCGGAGCCGTCGCCGGAGGGCGGAACGGCCGGCGGCAGGAAGGACGTCCGCGGCAGCCGCTCGAGAATCGCCTGCCGCAGGGCCCCGTCCAGCTCCCCCTTCCCCAGCGGGCCGGGCACGAGGTCGATGATCGCCTCGGTCACCGGCCGCCATTCGGCGAGGAGTTCGGCGTACGCGTCCGCCGCGCGCTGCACGACGAAGTCGGTCAGCGGGCCGGGCGCGGCGTGCCGGCGGGTGGTGTCCAGCGGGAGGGACGCGATGAGCAGGGCAGGCACGCCGAGGGGCTCGTCGCTGGGGGTGGGGGCGTGGACGACGGGGCTGGGACGGGGCCGGACGGGAGTGCCGTGGGCGGCGTCGATGGGCACGGCCCAGGTGACGGACCAGTGTGGGCGCAGCCGCTCCTCGACGGGGCGGCCGGCGAGCAGGTCGGGCGTGAGGGGGCCGTGGGCGGAGGAGGTGCGCCAGTGGGTCACGCCGTCGCGGGAGTCCTCCACGACCGTGAAGGCGCCGTCGGTGCTGCGGCGCACGGTGCGGGGGGTGTCGCCGTCGATCTCGACGACGACCTCTTCCAGTCCCGGCAGGGTGAGCAGCAGGGAGTCGTCGACGGCACGCAGCAGCCGCTCGGCGAGATCGGCGGCGGCGGTGTCACGCAGCGGCAGGATGACGACGGTGTCGTACGGATCGGGCGCGGTGCCCTCGGCGGCGAACGGCAGCCGGAGCAGGGGCACGTGTCCGTCCCGCCGGCGGATCTCGTCACCCAGGCCGGGGCTGTGCCGGGCGGTGTCGGCGGCGAGGTCACGGGCCTCGGCCAGGGACCAGCGGACACCGCCGTGCCGGCCGACGACGGCGGGCTCGTCGGTGACGGCCAGGACGGCGGCGAAACCGACGCCGAAGCGGCCGATGGACGGCGTGTCCCGCTTGGCGGAGGCGCGGAGAGTGGCCAGCGACTCGACACCGGCGGCGTCCAGGGGGGCGCCGGTGTTGGCGGCGAAGAGCACGCCGTCGCGGAGGGTGAGCCGCAGCCGACCGGGCACGCCGGCCCGGGCGGCGGCGTCGGCGGCGTTCTGCGCCAGCTCCACGACGAGCCGGTCCCGGTAGCCGCCGAGGACGAGATCCTCCTCGGCGTTCGCGTCCTCACGGAACCGCGCCGGGCTGGTCGCCCAGGCATCCAGCACCCCGCGCCGCAGACGAGCCGTCCCGAAGGGGTCCGCACCTTCGGCGGCAGGCCGCACGAACTTGCTCACGTTCACTCTCCTCATCGCCGTGAGGAGAAGGTATCGCGCGGGAGCGACGACCGTGACGTCACGATCTCAGCCCGCCGTAGCGTCGGGACGCTACGAGTGCCCCAGCTCGGCCGCCGACTCGTCGGACACCTCCGGAACCGACCCGGAATCCCGCGCCGGCCGCAGCGGGAACGGATCCACCCGCGTCTCGTCGATCACCGGCGGAGTCGGCTGCGGCGGCTTCGGCATCACCGCGGCCTCGGAGTGCCCACCGCACCCGTACGCCAGCGACACCACCCGGCCGTCGGCCGGCGAGAACTCGTTCGCGCAGACCCCGAAGGCCTGCCCCAGCGACCCCCCGATCGGCACCAGGAAGCCGCAGCTCACGCAGGACGCCGGCGCCGCCTGCGCCATCGGCGTCTTCGGGCCGAAGCCCTCCTCCCAGCGGTCGGCGGCCACATGCAGCCCGTACCGGGACAGAACCCGGGCGCGGCGCATGCCCAGCTCCTCGGCGAGCGCCGCGATCGAGCCGCGCGTGGGTGCCGTCGGGAGGGTGGCCGGCGGTCCCGCCGTGACCTCGGCGTCCTCGGCCTCGACCAGTTCCGCCATGTCCGCGGACACCGCGGAGCTCGGCGGCGGCTCCTCCTCGCCGGTGAAGCCCGGCTCCAGCCGCAGATCCTCGGCGTCCGTGGGGAGCAGGTCGCCGGGGCCCATGTCGCCGGGGCGCAGCCGCTCGCTCCACGGCACCC
>NZ_JBQQCE010000341.1:0-10892 GCF_052245645.1 Streptomyces sp. KR55
TGCCCGGCTGCCGTCGCCGCCGGACGCCACCCTGCCCCACGGGTTCACGGTCGAACTCGCCCACGGCACACACCGGTCGCGGGACGGACGGCTCATGGCCGGCGGCTCGCCCCTGCGGCTGGTCAGACTGACCGACGCGGCGGTCCGCCGGCTCGGCGACGGCCGGTTCACCGTCGCGGACGCCACGAGCGCCGCGCTCGCCCGGCGGCTCCTGGACGCCGGCGTCGTGCACCCGCGCTCCGCCCCCGTGCCGGTCGGCGACACCACGGTCGTGGTCCCCGTCCGCGACCGCGCCGACCAGCTCGACCGTCTCCTGGGCGCCCTGCGCGCCGACCCGGCGACCTCCGACCTGCCGGTGCTGGTCGTGGACGACGGCTCCGAACACCCCGCCTCCCTGGCCGAAGTGGCCTGCCGGCACGGCGCCCGGCTGCTGGCCCACCCGTACAACCGGGGCCCGGCGGCGGCCCGCAACACCGGGCTGCGCCACGCCCGTACTCCTTACGTGGCGTTCTGCGACTCCGACGTGGTGCCCGAACCCGGCTGGCTGGCACCGCTGTTGGCACAGTTCGCCGACCCCGCGCTGGCCCTCGCCGCACCCCGGGTGACCGCACTGCCGGTGCCCGCTCCCGGGCTCCTCGACCGGTACGAGGAGATCCGCTCACCGCTGGACATGGGCGCGGCGGAAGGACCGGTCGTGCCCGTGTCCGCGCTCTCCTACGTGCCGAGCGCGACCATCGTGGTCCGCCGCGAGGCCGTCGGTCCCGGCTTCGACGAGGCCATGCGCGTCGGCGAGGACGTCGACCTGTGCATGCGGCTGCACGAGGCCGGCTGGCGGCTGCGCTACGTCCCCTCCGCCCGCGTGCGTCACCGGCACCGCACCGACCTGCGCGGCTGGCTCGCCCAACGAGCCGGATACGGCACCGGAGCCGCCGACCTGGCACTGCGTCACCCCGGCCAGGTGCCGCCGCTGTACGCCGCCCCCTGGTCGCTGGCCGCCTGCGCGCTGTTGCTGCGCGGCAGGCCGGTCCCGGCGGCACTGGCGGCGGCCCTGACGGGGGTGACCGCCCTGCGCGTGGCCCGCCGGATGCCCGACGCCGACCATCCGGCCCGCGCGGGCGCCCTGCTCTCGCTCGCCGCGCTGCGCGGCACCGCCGAGCAACTGCTGCGCTGCGCCACCCGGCACCACTGGCCGGTCGCGGTCGCAGCGGCCGCCGTGAACCGCCGCGCCCGGTACCTGCTGATCGCCGCTGCCGTCGCCGAGGGGCTGGTGGACCACCGCCGCTCGGGCAGCTCGCTCTCCCCGCTCACGCACACGGCGCTCCGCCGCCTCGACGACCTGGCCTACGGCTGGGGCGTCTGGCAGGGCGCCCTGCGCCGAGGGACCACGGCACCGCTGAAACCACGCCTCGCGCTACGCGTGGTGAGCCGCTGGACCGCCGCACGTCCGTAGCCGTACGCCGCATCCGCCACCGCCAACCTCACGCCAACCCTGTCTGGCCACTGTGGCCACCCGCGGACGGGTCCGCCGCGTTCCACCGCTCCCTCGGGCGCGGCCGACCCGTCCCCGGTACCCGCACCCCACTGGAGGATCCACATGTCTGCGCGCTCCGACCACCGCGTCCGCCACGAGAGCCCGCGCACCGCAGCGGGCGAGGCGGTGCCCGGACCGCCCGAGCAGACCACGGCCGACCGCCTGGCCTTCTGGGCGGAGCAGGCGGGACGGCTGCACTGGGACACCGAGTGGAACCAGGTGCTCGACTGGTCGGACGCGCCCTTCGCCCGCTGGTTCACCGGAGGCCGGCTGAACGTGGCGTACAACTGCGTGGACCGGCACGTCGAGGCCGGCCACGGCGACCAGGCCGCCTTCCACTGGGAGGGCGAGCCGGGCGACACCCGAACGATCACCTACGCCGACCTGAGGCGTGAGGTCTGCAAGACGGCCAACGCTCTCCTCTCCCTGGGCCTGCGGGCCGGGGACCGGGTCGCGATCCAGCTGCCGATGATCCCCGAGGCGGTGTTCGCCATGCTGGCCTGCGCGCGGCTCGGGCTGCCGCACAGTGTGGTGTTCGGCGGGTTCTCCCCGGCCGCGCTCCAGTCCCGTATCGAGGACGCCGAGGCGCGGCTGCTGATCACCGCGGACGGCCAGTACCGCCGGGGCAGGGCGGAGCCGATGAAGGCGAACACCGACGAGGCGACCGGGGCCACGCCCTGCGTGGAGCACGTCCTGGTGGTCCGCCGCACCGGCATCGAGGTGCCCTGGACCGAGGGCCGCGACCTGTGGTGGCACGAGCTGGTGGACGCCCAGTTCGACCAGCACACCGCCGAGGACTTCGACACCGAGCACCCGCTGTTCATCCTCTACACCTCGGGCACGACCGGTAGGCCGAAGGGCATCCTGCACACCTCCGGCGGCTACCTCACCCAGGCCGCCTACACCCACCGCGCGGTCTTCGGCCTCGATCCCGACATCGACGTCTACTGGTGCACGGCCGACATCGGCTGGATCACCGGGCACTCGTACATCGTCTACGGGCCGCTCGCCAACCGCACGACGTCCGTGATGTACGAGGGAACGCCCAACACCCCGCACGAGGGACGCCACTTCGAGATCATCGAGCGGTACGGAGTCTCCGTCTACTACACGGCCCCCACGCTCATCCGCACCTTCATGAAGTGGGGCGAGGACATCCCCTCCCGCTACGACCTGTCGTCGATCGGAGTGCTCGGCAGCGTCGGCGAGCCGATCAACCCCGAGGCGTGGCGCTGGTACCGCAAGCACCTCGGCGGCGACCGGGCGCCGGTCGTGGACACCTGGTGGCAGACCGAGACCGGCGCCGTCATGATCGCACCCTTGCCCGGCGGCCCGGCCGCGAAGCCCGGTTCGGCCCAGACCCCCCTGCCGGGGATCTCCGCCAAGGTGGTCGACGACCAGGGCAGGGAGGTCGGCAAGGGCGAGAGCGGCTACCTGGTGCTCGACCAGCCGTGGCCGTCCATGCTGCGCGGCATCTGGGGCGACAGCGAGCGGTTCCGGTAGACGTACTGGTCCCGTTTCGCCGCGCAGGGCTACTACTTCGCCGGTGACGGCGCCCGCTACGACGAGGACGGCGACATCTGGCTGCTCGGCCGGGTCGACGACGTCATGAACGTCTCGGGGCACCGTATCTCCACCGCCGAGGTCGAGTCGGCACTCGTGTCGCATCCCGCAGTGGCGGAGGCTGCCGTGGTCGGCGCGTCGGACGCTACGACGGGGCAGGCCATCGTCGCCTTCGTCATCCTGCGCGGCGGCACAGTCTGGTCCGCGGGGGACGTCACCGGTGCGCTGCGCGAGCACGTGGCCCAGGAGATCGGCCCCATCGCCAAGCCCCGGCAGATCATGGTCGTCCCCGAGCTGCCCAAGACCCGCTCCGGGAAGATCATGCGCCGGCTGCTGCGGGACGTCGCGGAGAACCGGGAGGTCGGCGACGTCACCACACTCGCCGACGCCTCGGTCATGGACCTGATCAACGCCGGTCTCACCGGCGGATCCTCGCAGGCCGACTGACCTGCGATCCACGAGGGGAGACGGACATGGGACGCGCAAGCACGCCGACCGGCCGGGTAGTGCTCGTCACCGGCGAGGGCGATCTCGCCGACGCGGTGGCGGGAAGCCTCTTGGCGTGCGGTGCCCACGTGGCGCTGGCGGGCCCCAATGCCGACGAGGCACGCCTCGTGGCGTCACCCAGGTCGTTGGTGCTCGCGCTGCCCTGCGGCCGTGACGACCTCACCGCGCTCGGCCGGGCCGTCGACACGGTCGTCGAGCGCCTCGGCCGCCTCGACCACCTCGTGAACCTGGTCGCGGCCCGGCCCCGGCCCGGTCCGCTGATGGAACTGGACCCGCTGGCCCTGCGCGACGCCCTGCACAGCGACCTCGTGACCCCGTTGGCCTGCGTGCAGCGTGCCTACTGGCGCTGGATGGCCGCGCACGGCGGCTCGGTGGTCAACGTGGTCGCGGCAACGGCACGCGGCGGGCCGCAGGACGCCGCCCTGGCGGGACTGACCGAGCTCACCGAGTGGCTGGCCGCCGAACTGGCACCCCGGGTCGACGTCCACACCCTCGTACCCAGCCCGTCGCTGGGTGCCGACGCGTACCGGACGGCCGCGGCCGAGGCGGCGTGCGACCTCCTGACCCGCCGGACGAGTCCCGCACACGGGCCGGTGTTCGTGCTCAGCGAGCGACCCGCCTGCCCGTCCCGGGCCGCCTGACCGACATGGCCGAGCAGATCCGACGTCAATCCGACGCGAATCCGACGTGAACCTGAAAGGTGTGCAGCACTGATGCGACTCGTCCTCATCGGCCCTCCTGGAGCGGGCAAGGGCACCCAGGCGGCCGTGCTCAGCGAGCGGCTCGGCGTCCCTCACATCTCCACCGGAGACCTGTTCCGGGAGCACGTGACGCGCCGGACCCCGCTCGGACGGGAGGCTCAGCGCTATCTCGACACCGGTGAACTCGTCCCCGACCACGTCACCGTCGGCATGGTCCGGGAACGGCTCGCGGGGCCGGACGCCCGGCACGGCTTCCTCCTCGACGGATTCCCCCGCACGGTGGCGCAGGCGCGGGAACTCACCGCCATACTGGGCGCCGCCGGCACCGCGCTGGATGCGGTGCTGGAGCTCACCGCTCCTGAAGACGTCGTCGTGGCACGGCTGTTGGGCCGCGGCCGACCGGACGACACCGAAGACGTCATCCGGCACCGGCAGCGGGTGTACCGGCACCAGACCGCGCCCCTCCTCGCCCACTACTCGGCCGTCCTGCTGACGGTCGACGCCGTCGGCCCGGTCTCGGAGATCACGGCGCGGGCCCTGGCGGGCCTGTCGGACGCCGAGCGATGGGCCGGGTGACCGACATCGGCGGAGCACTGTCTCCCAAGTGCCGCCTTGTGCACGGTCTTCCATGGGTCGAAGCGTTCGGGCAGCTCACGCCACTGCACTCCCGGAGCTGAGCCGGTGAATGATCCCGTGGATCACCGGGCGGTGGTCCCGCCATCGGCAGCACCGTTGTCGGTCACCGGCAGCAGCCACTCCTGCACGGCCCAACATGAGGGGCCTGCCACCGCTGCGGTCTAGACAACCAAGAAACCCCAGGTAGCTGACCTGGGGTTTCTTTCTGGAGCGGGTGACGAGAATCGAACTCGCGCTCTCAGCTTGGGAAGCGACGGCGCTTGAAGGGCCAGACAGCCTCTGACCTGGCCTCAAGCGCCCTGGTACAGCAGTCGGCCGGACGGGGTCGCGCCGCTGTTGACCGTGGTTGACCGCTCTTAAGGGCACGCTATGGGCACGCGGTCCGGAGAGTGGGCCCGGAACGCGTGGGTGCAGGCTTCGCCGGCCTGCGTCGAGATGGCTTCTGTCGGAGGCGGACGCCGGATTGCGGACGTACAGGCCGGCCTGGACGGTGTGGCCGACGACGGCCCCGTGGCGGGTTCGCCGGTGTGGGGTCCTTCCCGATGCCAGCCGGGAGGCTCTGGGGCTGTCGGATCAGAACGGGCCGTGGAGACTGCCCAGCCTGTCGGTCAGGCGCAGGTTCTCGGAGTAGTCGACGGGGCAGGCGATCACGGAGACCGAGTTGTCGTCGAGGGCGCGACGCAGTGCGGGCAGCAGTTGGTCGGCGCTCTCGATCACGTAGCCGCGTGCGCCGAAGCTTTCGGCGTAGGCGACCAGGTCAGGGTTGGTGAACCGGGTGTGGCTGTGGCGGCCGAGTTCGAGTTCCATCTTCCAGGTGATCAGGCCGTATTCCTCGTCCACCAGGACCAGGACGACCAGCGGGACGCGTTCACGGACGGCCGTCTCCAGTTCCTGAGAGTTCATCAGGAACGAGCCGTCCCCCATCATCGCCAGGACGCGCCGGTCCGGCCGGGCCAGCTTGGCGGCGATGGCACCCGGCAGTGCGAACCCCATCGTGGACAGGCCGTTGGAGACCAGGCAGGTGTCCGGTTCGTAGGTGGGGTAGAGACGGGACATCCACATCTTTCCGGCGCCGGTGTCGGCGAGCACGATGTCGTGGCGGTCCAGCGCGGTGCGCACATCGGTCACGACGCGCTGCGGCACCAGGGGAAACGCGTCGTTGTCACGTCCGTACTGCCGCTCTTCGTCGAGCAGGGCGCGGATCTTCTCGCTGCTTCCCGAATCGTAGGTGAGTCCTTCGGGCAGTGCTGCCGCGAGCGCGTCCAGCGCCTGCGAGGGGTCACTTTCGACACCCACGGTGACCGGGTAGTGGGTGTCCACCTCGGCGGGGAAGCGGTGGACGTGAACGATCCGCTTGTCACCGTTCGGGTTGATCTTGGCCGGGTCGAACTCCTGGATCTCGTAGCCCACGCAGAGCAGCACATCGGCCGCGTCGAAGCCGAAATTGCCATAGTCGTGGCGCATGAAGCCGATCGCGCCGAGGGCGTTCGGATGGTCGTCGGGAAAGACGCCCTTGCCGTGGAAGGTGGTCGCTACCGGGATGTTCAGCCGTTCGGCGAACCGCACCAGGGCGGCCGAGGCCCCGGCTCGGGCGGCGCCATGGCCTGCCAGCACGACCGGGTGCCGTGCGGCCGAAAGCACTTCGGCCGCCCGTGCGATCTGGGAGGGTGACGGCGCGTCGGCCCGCACCGTATCGATCTGCAGGGGCGCCAGCGGCCCGGCGGGACGCTCCGCTTCGACGTCCTCGGGGACCGCGAGGAACACTGCTCCGGGCCGTTCGCTCTGCGCCGCCTTGAACGCCTTGCGTGTCATCTCCGGCACTGCGTCCGGACACTCGATACGGGCCGACCACTGAGTGACGGGAGCGAACATCGACACCAGGTCGATGACCTGGTGCGACTCCTTGTGGATGCGGCGCAGGGAGCCCTGGGCGGCCAGGGCCACCAGCGGCGCACTGTTCGTCATGGCGTCCGCGGTGCCGAGCAGCAGATTGATCGCGCCAGGCCCCAGCGTGGCCGAACACACACCGGCCCGGCCGGTCAGCCGCCCGTAGATCTCCGCCATGAACGAGGCGGCCTGTTCGTGACGCACCAGGACGTACCGGATCCCGGAGCCGTTCAGCGCGTCGACGAAACGGATGTTCTCCTCACCGGGGATCCCGAAGACGTACTCGACGCCCTCGGCCCGCAGACAACGCACCAACAGGTGCGCGACGTCATCCACTGCTGCAGTGTCCCGCGACCCGGTCGCGCTTTCGGTGCCCATGGGGCGACCGTAGGCACGCCCCGCCCGCCTCGGCCACCTGTCGGCCGCCGCCCGGGGACCAGTGACGGGGTACCGACCCGTGCCGGAGCTTCAAGCATCGCCGAGGCCATTCGGAGGCGCTGTGGTGGCGTTTTCCGCGGTCGGCCCGCACGCTGGATCCGGATATGGACTCGCCGCCGGACACCGAGCGGCGGCAGGCTCAGGGAGGACCGTGTGACCACTTCGTCGCCCGCCACTGACGCACCGCCGGCCCGGTACGACGACCTGCGGGCCCTGGTGATCAACTGCACACTTAAACGGTCGCCCGGCACGAGCAACACGCAGGGGCTGATTGACCGCAGCACCGCCATCATGGACGCGCAGAGGGTACGAGTCGACGTCCTACGGGCAGTGGACCACGACATCGCCACCGGTGTGTGGCCCGACATGACGGAGCACGGCTGGGAGACGGACGCCTGGCCGGACCTGTACCAGCAGGTCCTGGCGGCCGACATCCTGGTACTGGCGGGCCCCATCTGGCTGGGTGACAACAGTTCCGTGATGAAGCAGGTGATCGAACGCCTCTACGCCTGCTCCAGCCTGCTCAACGACGCCGGCCAGTACGCCTATTACGGCCGCGTCGGCGGCTGCCTGATCACCGGAAACGAGGACGGCGTCAAGCACTGCGCCATGAACGTCCTCTACAGCCTGCAACACCTGGGGTACACCATCCCTCCCCAGGCGGACGCCGGATGGATCGGCGAGGCCGGCCCCGGACCGTCGTACCTCGACCCCGACTCGGGCGGCCCGGAGAACGACTTCACCAACCGCAACACCACCTTCATGACCTGGAACCTGCTCCACCTGGCCCGGGCACTGAAGGACCTGGGCGGCATCCCCGCCTACGGCAACCAACGCACCGCCTGGGACGCCGGCTGCCGCCGTGACTACGAGAACCCCGAGCACCGGTAGCGAGACCCATGTGCGGGAGCGGCTGAAGCCTCCACTGACTGTGGGGGAGGCTGCGGTGTCGAAAGCCACCGCTCGTACCAGCACGGCGACGCAGCGCGTCGGGCAGTGGCCCCGCACCCAGCGCTGTTCCCACTCAGGTTCTGGCGCACTACGTGGAGCAGCTGGTCATTGCCGCGCAGGGCGGCGATTCGGCAACGACGCCGCGTGTGAGCCCCCGGAGCGTCGTCCGGTATCGAGCCGTACGCACCGGTCTCGACAACGACGGGTACGCAGGGAGCCCCGGGTGGCCCGGGCTCCCCTTCCGTGGCGGCCGCTTCCCAACACCACGGAGCCGCTCACCTGTTGGGAGACGAGCAGAACGAGAGTGGCACTCTCCTCGGCGGGTATCCCGGGATCCGCGCGCCTGGTCAGGATTTCGTAAGCGCTCCGGCGCCACCGCCGGGGGAACGGCAGCCTGAGGGCTCGGACACGGGTACGCCGTCGACAGATGCGATGAAACCGCTGGCCAGCGGCGTCTTTCAGCGTATGAGAGCAGCCACTGCACGGCGCCCGCCGAGCACTCGCGCCCTCGCCTGCCCGATCTTTGTAGGCTCAACGGGGCGAAATCCGTCGGAGAGCCTTCAAAAAACAGCAACCCCAGGCCACTGACCTGGGGTTTCTCTCTGGAGCGGGTGACGAGAATCGAACTCGCGCTCTCAGCTTGGGAAGCGACGGCGCTTGCGCTGGGGAATGCCTCCTGACCAGGGAAGATGTGGTGTGGAGAGGGATCGGGGGATGCAGGGTCGGGTCGTATCCGACCGCTGTTGACCGTTCTTACGGGCACGGCTGGGGCACGGGCTGCGCGGACGGGCCTGGTCAGTGGTGTCCGTAGTGGTCCTGGCCGGTCAGCCCCTGCCGGTGTTCCTTGATCGGGTCTCGCCATTGCAGTCGCGATCCGGCAGGGCTCAGGGGCCAGGGAATCTCCAAGACAGCAGTGTGGGCTCGGACCGAGCCGGAGGCGATGATGCCGGAAGGTCGCATCGAACACCTCCGCTGCGGTTACTGCGACTCGCCGATGAGTACCGGTCACGGGCGTGGCCGGAAACCAGCCGCCCGGGCACGTGGGAAAATGGACATCGCTTACGACTGCGGAGTGACCATGCGGGACCAGCTGCGGCTGATGGATCTGCTGGCCGCCCTGCCGGTTGCCACGGATCTCGGCATGGGGCGACCGCCGGAGACGGCGATCCGGTCGTGCCTGCTGGCAACCGGTCTGGCCCGCGCCCTCGACCTGCCCGACGGACAGGTGCGTGGCGTCCACCTCGCCTCGCTGTTGCGCCACCTCGGCTGTACGGCCACTGCGGCCGTCGAGGCCCGCCTGTACGGGGGCGACGAACTGGCGTCACGGTCGGCCGCCGAACCCGCGGACTTCGGCGACGTCCGGGAGGCGCTCGCTCTGACGCTCGGCACTGGCCGGGGCGCGGGCGTGCACCGGCCGCGCCTGCTCACGCGGGCCGTAGTCGGCAACCTCCGGCACGGGAAAGAGATCTTCCAGTCCATCTGTGAGGCGGCCTCGCTGCTCGCCGGCCGGCTAGGGCTCGACCAGGAGGTCCGGGACTGTCTGTACCAGCAGTTCGAGCGGTGGGACGGCAAGGGGCTGCCGCAGGGTTTGGCCAAGGACGAGATCGTGCTCCCGGCACGGATCAGCGAAGTCGCCAACCAGGCACTGCTGTTCCACCGCAAGGGCGGGCCGGAGGCAGCCATGGCCATGCTGGAGCGACGGGCCGGTGGATGGTTCGATCCGTCGGTCGTCGACGTCTTCGAGCGCCGCGGGAGCGCCCTGCTGCGCGAGATCGACGCCGTGGATCCGTGGGAGGCGGTCCTGCAAGCCGAGCCCCCGCCCGTGAGGTACATCAGCGGGGGCGAGCTCGACCAGGTGGCGCGCGGCTTCGCGGACATGGTCGATCTCAAGGCGACCTACCTGCTGGGGCACTCGGCGGGAGTCGCCGAGCTGGCCGAAGGAGCCGCCCGCTCGCTCGGGCTGGCGGAACGCGAGGTCGAGGACCTACGGCGCGCCGCCCTCCTGCACGACCTGGGGCGGGTCGGCGTCCCCAGCGGGATCTGGGACAAGCCCGGCCCTGTGACCCGTACGGAACGCGAACAGATCCGGCTGCACCCCTACCACACGGAGCGGATCCTGGCCTGCTCGCACGTCCTCGAATCGCTGGGGCGCATCGCGGGTCTGCATCACGAACGACTGGACGGCAGCGGCTACCACCATGGGCTCTCGGCTGCCGGGATCCCCGTGACCGCCCGGATACTCGCGGCCGCCGACACCTTCCAGGCGGCCACCCAGGATCGCCCTCACCGGCCCGCCCGCAGCCCGGCCCGGGCCGCCGACCTGCTGGCCGAGGAGGCCGCGGCCGGTCGCCTCGATCCCGACTGCGTGCGGGCCGTCGTCGAAGCCGCCGGGCAAGCGCCGTCACAGGTACGGCCGAGCCGGCCCGCCGGGCTCACGGACCGCGAGGTCGACGTCCTGCGTCTGCTGGCCCGCGGCCTGTCGAACAAGGAGATCGCGAGCGGGCTCGTGATCTCGCGCCGTACCGCCGAGCACCACGTCCAGCACATCTACGGCAAGATCGGCAACTCCACCCGCGCGGCCGCCGCCCTGTTCGCCATGGAGCACGACCTCCTGCGGGGCTGAGCCGCCGTACCGGTTCGTGCGGGCACGAGGCGTGCGGTCACGATGCCAGGAACTC
>NZ_JBQQCE010000342.1:0-10845 GCF_052245645.1 Streptomyces sp. KR55
GCGAGGCACTCCTCGACTCCGTCCCGCTGGACCCGAAGCGCGTGCACGCCATGCCCGCGTCGGACGGCCCGTACGGCTCGGACGTGGACGCCGCCGCAGCGGCCTACGCCGAGGAACTGGCCCGCGCGGCAGGCCCCGAGAACCACGGCGCGGTCCCCACCTTCGACGTCCTGATGCTGGGCGTCGGCCCGGACACTCACGTGGCCTCGCTGTTCCCGGAACTCCCCGCCGTACGGGAGACGGACCGCACGGTCGTCGGCGTCCACGGCGCCCCCAAGCCGCCGCCGACCCGCGTCACCCTCACACTGCCCGCCATCCGCGCGGCCCGCGAGGTCTGGCTCCTGGCCGCCGGCGAGGACAAGGCCAACGCCGCGGCGATCGCCCTCTCGGGCGCAGGCGAGATCCAGGCCCCGGCCGCCGGCGCATACGGCCGTGCCCGCACCCTGTGGCTGCTGGACTCGGCGGCGGCGGCCCAGCTGCCGAGGTCGCTGTATCCGCCGGCGTCACCGTGAAGGACGGGGCGGCACGGGGTTCCGGCCCCTGCCGCCCCTGCTTCTACTTCACCGATCCCGCCATCACCCCCTGCACAAAGTGCCGCTGGAAGGCGAAGAACACCGCCACCGGCACGATCAGCGACACGAAGGCGCCCGGCGCCAGTACGTCGATGTTGCTGCCGAACTGCCGGATCTGCGACTGGAGTTCGACGGTCAGCGGCTGCGAGGAGCTGTCCGCGAACAGCAGGGCCACCAGCATGTCGTTCCAGACCCACAGGAACTGGAAGATGGCCAGGCTGGCGATGGCGGGCCGGCCCACCGGCAGGATGAGGCGTGTGAAGATGCGCCACTCGCTGCCGCCGTCCATGCGTGCCGCCTCCAGCATCTCCTTCGGTATCTCGGCGAAGTAGTTGCGCAGCAGGAACACCGCGAACGGCAGACCGTAGGCCACGTGGAAGAGCACCACACCCGGGATCGTGCCGAACAGCCCCAGCTGGCCGAAGAGTTTGGCCACCGGCAGCAGGCCGATCTGCACCGGCACCACCAGCAGCGCGACCACCAGCAGGAAGAGCGGCTCGCGGCCGGGGAAGTCCAGCCAGGCGAAGGCGTATCCCGCGAGTGCCGCGATGACGACGACCAGCGCCGTGGCCGGGACCGAGATCAGTACCGTGTTCCAGAACGCCTGTGTGATCCCGGCGTTCTCCAGCAGCGCGGAGTAGTTGTCGAAGGACAGCTGGCCGGGGCTGGTGAACACCGTCCACCAGCCGCCCTTCGCCGTGTCCTCGGCGGACCGCAGCGACGACAGGAACAGCCCGGCCAGCGGGGTGAGCCAGATCAGGCCCACCACCACGAGGAAGGCCTGGACCAGGCTGTTGCCCAGGCCCCGTCGGACGGCGTTCATCGCTGACTCCTTCGGAAACGGCGGACGTTGAAGACCATCGCGGGGATCACCAGGAGCAGGAGCAGCACACCGAGCGCACTGCCGAGCCCCTGGTCGTTGCCCCCGCCGAAGGACACCAGCCACATCTGCGTCGCCAGGACGGTCGCGTCCTCCTGCACCGGGCCGGGCGCGATGATGTAGACGAGGTCGAAGACCTTCATCACGTTGATCACGAGGGTCACGAACACCACGGTCAGCACCGGCGCGAGCAGCGGCACAGTGATCTTCCGGAAGATCTGCCACTCGTTGGCGCCGTCCATCCGCGCCGCCTCCAGCGCGTCCCGGGGCAGCGTCGACAGCCCCGCGCCGATCAGCACCATCGCGAAGCCGGTCCAGATCCACAGATACGCGCCGATGATCGCGGGCGTCACCAGCGCCGGCCCGAGCCAGGAGACGCCCTCGTAGGGCGGCGCGAAGTTCGAGGCGGGCAGCCGCACCGTGTACGAGCCCGCCTCCAGCCCCTCGAAGCGGAAGGAGCCGTCGGACGCGGTGGTCGTCGTGCCGACCGTCCTGCCGTCGCGCACCGCTTCGACGGTCATCTCCGGCAGCCCGCTCTCCCGCCGGTCGACCCTGCCCTGCTCCCCTCCGCCGCCGGGCGTGAAGTCCAGGTACACGACTCCGCGCAGCTCACCGGGGGCGGCCTTGCGTTCGGCCGCCTGGTACGCGGGCCCAGCACCGCCGGGCAGGTCGTCGGGCAGCACCCCGACCAGGCCGAGCACCACCGTGTCCCCCGGCGACACGCCTGCGGTCGTGCGGTACGCCCCGCCCGCCTCCTTGGTCATGCCCTGGCCGTCACGCGCCCGGGCCGTCGGATAGGACGACGTGCCCTGGAAGGCGTCGTGCACGCCGACCACGGCGGCGTTCAGGACGCCCTTGTCCGGATCCTCGTCGTAGGCGAGCCGGAAGATGATGCCCGCGGCGAGGAAGGACACCGCCATCGGCATGAACAGCAGCAGCTTGAACGCCGTCGCCCAGCGGACCTTCTCCACCAGGACGGCCAGGATCAGACCCAGCCCGGTCAGCAGCGTCGGCGCCACCACGACCCAGATCGCCGTGTTGCGTACGGCCTTGAGCGTCGCCGGGTCGCGGAACATCTCGGTGTAGTTGTCGCCGCCGACGAACTGTGTCCCGGAGGCGTCGAAGAAGCTGCGGCCGATGGAGAACAGCACGGGGTAGACGACCAGGGCGCCCAGCAGGAGCAGCGCGGGGAAGACGAACAGCAGGGCGACGATCCGCCCCCGACGCCGCGGGCGCCGGCCGCTTCCGGCACCGGCGGCAGCCGGGGGGCTCGCCTCTTTCACGAGCGTTGCGGTCATGGCGTCAGTTCCCGTACGCCTTGGCCGCCGCGTCCTCCAGCTCGGCGGCAGTGCCCTTCGGGTCCGAGGGGTCGCGCAGGAAGTCCTGCAGGATCTTCCACTCGCCCGCACCCTTGGTGCCGCCGAAGGCCGCCGGCGCCTGGTCGGACATGTCGAAGCGGACCGAGTCGCCCGCGCCGACCAGGGACTCGGCGGTGGCCCGGGTGACGTCGTCGCCGTAGGAGGCGAGGTCGAGCTTCTTGTTCGGGGAGAGGAAGCCGCCCGCCTCGGCCCACACGGCCGCGGCCTCGGGGGTCGCGAGGTACTCCAGGAGCTTCATGCCGGCCTCGGCGTTCTTGCCGTCCTTCAGGACGACGGCCGCGTCGCCGCCGCTGACGACCGGCGCGGTGCCGCCGTCGACCGCGGGGAACGGGAAGAAGTTCGCGTCCTCGCCGATGCTCTTGCCGAACTGGTCCTTGGCGACCCCGGCGACGAAGTCGCCCTCGTAGACCATGCCGGCCTCGGGCTTCGGCCCGAACACCTTCTCCACCGAGCCCGGGAAGTCGGTGTTGAGGGCCCCCTTCTGCCCGCCCGCCACCAGCTGCTTGTCCTTGAACAGCTTGCCGAGCGTGGTGAGCGCCTCGACCACGGTCGGATCGGTCCACTTCAGCTCGTGCGCGGCGAGGGCGTCGTACTTCTCGGGTCCGGCCTGGGAGAGGTAGATGTTCTCGAACCAGTCGGTGAGCGTCCAGCCGTCCTGCCCGGCGACCGAGAAGGCGGCGAGCCCGGAGTCGGAGACGGTCTGCCCGGCCTCCAGCATCTCCTCGTACGTCTTCGGCGGCTCGACCCCGGCCTGGGCGAGGGCGTCGGGGCTGTACCAGACCGTCGACTTGTGGGCGGCCTTGAAGTACAGGCCGTACAGCGTGCCGTCGACGCTGCCGTACGTCTTCCAGACATCGGCATAGTTGGCGTCGACGGACTGCTGGGCGGTCTTGGACAGCGGCTTGAGCCAGTCCTCCTTCGCGAACTGCTGGAGCACGCCGACCTGCGGGACCATCACGACGTCGGGGGCGTTGCCACCCTCGATCTTGCTGCCGACGACGGTGGAGACGTTGTCCCCGGTGGAGACGAACTGGGTCTTGGCTCCGGTCTTCTCGCTGAAGGCGTCGAGCACCTTCTGGAAGTTCTCCTGTTCGCTGCCGGACCAGACACCGGCCACGGTGACCGTCTGGCCGCTGAGGGCCTTGTCGCCGCCGCCGGCCGTGACCGGGCCGCCGCCGCAGGCGGTCGCGCCGAGCGCCAGGACGAGGGCGGTGCAGCTTGTGAGCAGGGTGGTACGTCGTCGCATCATCGTTGATGTCCCTTCGGATCTTCGGGAGTTGACGGGGAGGTTGAGACGGGGAAGGTGACGGGGGCTCAGCTGTCGCTGATCCACCAGGCCGCCGTCGAGCCGGGCAGCACCCCGGCCGGGCAGGGGCCGCTGGACAGCAGCGGGGTGCCGGAGACCGGCGCGGGGGTGGGGGCGGTGCCGAAGTTGACGGCGCAGACCAGGTCGTCGCCGCGGACGAAGGCCAGGACACCGGGCGGGGTGTCCAGCCAGCGCAGCGTGCCCTCGCCCAACTGGGGCAGTGAGGCGCGCAGTTGGAGGCCGTCGCGGTACAGGTGCCAGAAGGAGCGGGTGTCGGCGAGGGCGCGGTCGGTGGCGTGCTCGGCGAACCACTCCGGCTGCGGCAGCCACGGCTTGGCGCCCTCGACCCCGGAGGTGAAGCCGAACGGCGAGGCCTGTCCCGACCACGGCAGCGGCACCCGGCAGCCGTCGCGGATCCGGGCCCGGCTGCCGGTGCGGCGGAAGATCGGGTCGGTGAGCACGTCGTCGGGCAGATCGACGACCTCGGGCAGGCCCAGCTCCTCGCCCTGGTAGATGTACGCGGCTCCGGGCAGCGCCAGCATGAGCAGCGCGGCAGCCCGGGCGCGGGTGGAGCCGAGACCGCTGCCTTCGGTGGCGGGTTCGCCGTAGCGGGTGACGGTGCGGACCTGGTCGTGGTTGTTGAGGACCCAGGTGACCGTGGAGCCCGTGCCGGCTATGTCCTGCATGGCCTCGGAGATGACCTTGCGGAAGGCGTCGGCGTCCCAGGGGGCGCTGAGCAGGTCGAAGAAGAAGGCCTGGTGGAGCTCGTCGGCGCGGACGTACTGGGCGTGCTCACGGGCGGTGGGCACGGACACCTCGCCGACCAGCAGGCGCTCGCGGCCGTCGCGGGCGGTGTAGTCCTCGCATATCGCGCGCCAGTGCTGCCACACCTCGTGCACCTCGGGCTGGTTCCAGGCCAGCGGGTTGACCGAGTCGCGGGTGCGGGCGTCGGCCTCGGGGTCCGGGGAGTCGGGCAGCTCCGGGTGCTTGAAGAGCCCGGCGGCGACGTCGATACGGAAGCCGTCGACGCCCCGGTCCAGCCAGAAGCGCAGGATCCTCTCGAACTCGGCGGGGACCTCGGGGTCGCGCCAGTTCCAGTCCGGCTGCTCGGGCGTGAACATGTGCAGGTACCACTGGCCGGGCCGCCCGTCCGCCTCCGTCACCCGGCTCCAGGCCGGTCCGCCGAACATGGCGTGCCAGTTGTTGGGCGGCTCTGAGCCGTCGGGACCACGGCCGTCGGCGAAGTGGAAGCGGGCGCGGGCCGCGCTGCCCGGCCCGGCGGCGAGCGCCTCGCGGAACCAGGGGTGCTCGCTGGAGCAGTGGTTGGGCACGATGTCCAGCAGCACCTTGATGCCGAGCCGCCGGGCGGCCGTCACCAGCAGGTCGAACTCGGCGAGGTCGCCGAAGGTCGGGTCGACGTCGCAGTAGTCGGCCACGTCGTAGCCGTGGTCGTGCTGCGGCGAGGGATAGAAGGGGCTCAGCCAGATCCCGTCGACGCCGAGCTTCTTCAGGTACGGCAGCCCGGCCCGGACGCCGGCGAGATCGCCGATGCCGTCGCCGGTGCTGTCCAGGAAGCTGCGGACGTACACCTGGTAGATCACTGCGTCGCGCCACCAGTGGCGGGCTTCTGTGCGCTGGAGACTCACCCCGTTGACCTGTCTGTGCGAGCTGACGGTTATGCATGCATGTTAAGTAGACGTGTCGCGAGGGTGTCAACGAACGGACGGAAAGCTACTGGGAGGTTGGGCGAAGAAGTACCGACTTATCCGGGCATTCAGAGCGCAGATGAGACGTCGGCGTTACCTAACAAGTAACTAGCGAAGGGTTGGCGAAGGGCTAGCGGCGAGAGATGGCGGCCAGCTCCCGCGCCAGCCGCCGCACCGCCGCCTCGGGCATCTGCCGCCCGGTCATCGCGTCGTGCACGACCGCCTGCACCGCCAGGCTGACCTGGTCGTAGTGCGGGCTCTTGGGGCGCGGCGCGGCAGTGAGCACGCTCTCGCGCAGGGTCGGCAGATACGGGAACTCCCTGACGAGCTCGGGATCCTCGTAGAGGTCGGCCCGTACGGGCGGCAGTGCGCCGCGCGTGAGGACCTGACGCTGGACGCGCTCGCTGGTGAGGTACGCGATCAGGCGCGCGGCGGTGTCGGGGTGCCGGGCGTGTGCGGTGACGGCCAGACTGGAGCCGCCGAGGACACTCGTCCCCGGCCCGTCCGGCCCCGGCAGCGGTACGGCGCCGATCTTCCCGGCGACCTTCGAGTCCTTGGCGGAGGCACCGACGTACGCGTACGGCCAGTTGCGCAGGAAGAGCAGCCGGCCGTCCTGGAAGGCCTGCTTGGACTCCTCCTCCTTGTACGTCAGCGCCGCTTTCGGTATCCAGCCCTCGCGCACCCCACGCGCGAGGAACCCGATGCCCTCGCGGGCCGCCGCCGAGTCCACGGTGACGCGCGCGCCCTCGTCGCCGAGGATCGTTCCGCCCGCCGAGTAGACGGCCTCGGCCGCGTTGACGGTGAGGCCCTCGTACGGCAGGAACTGGCCGGCGTAGCCGTCGAGTCCGTACTTCGGGGCGATGCTCCTCGCGGCCCGCTCCAACTCGGCCCAGGTGCGCGGCGGTGGGACGCCCTCCTTCGCGAGGACGTCCTTGCGGTACAGCAGCAGCCCGGCATTGGTGACGTACGGGACCGCATAGAGCTGTCCGTCGTAGGTCGCCGTGTCGACGACCGGCGGCAGGAAGGTCCCCAGCCCGAAGCGCTCGCGCGGAAGGGGCCGTATCCAGCCCGCCCCGGCGAACTCCGACGTCCAGTTGACGTCGATGTTGAGGACGTCGAACCGGCTGCGGTCGCCGCCGCGCAGGTCCGTGACCATCTGCGCGTGGGTCTCGTCGGCCGAGTCGGGCAGCTCGACGAGGGTCACCTTCTCGTCGGGGTGGGTGCGGTTCCAGCCCTGGAGGAGAGGGCCGAGATAGTTGGTGAGATCTCCGGCGGTGGCGAGCGTGAGCGGGCCGCGGCCGCCTCCGGTGTCTTCCTGCGCCTGGGCGCCGGAGGCGACGTAACCGGTCAGGACCACGAGGAGAACGAGAAGGCCCCTACCGGCGGCGCGCATCCACCGCATAGGTTCCTCCCTGTACACCGGCCACGGGCACCTTCGCCCGGGGTCAGAGGCCATGTATACCTGTTAGGTATGGGCGATACTAGGGCCTGGAGCACATTGACGAGACAGGAGGACTGCACGCGTGCGCCTGCCCCTCCTGGCCCTCCTCGCCCGTGGCCCGGCCCACGGCTACGAGCTCAAGCAAGACCTTGAGCAACTGCTGGGCTCCGCGTACCCTCAGCCGAACGTCGGCCAGATCTACGTCACCCTCGGCCGCCTCGAGAAGCAGGGACTGATCGAGGGCGAGGACGTCGAGCAGTCCAGCCGGCCCAACAAGAAGGTCTACCACCTCACCGAAGCCGGGCGTGGGGCGCTGCGCGCCTGGTTCGAGGAGCCCGAGGACGAGCCGCGGGTGCGGGACGAGTTCTTCATGAAGCTGGCGCTCGCTCCGCAGACCGGTATCGCCGACCAGATCGCCCTCATCAACAAGCAGCGGCGCCAGTATCTGAACACCATGCGTCAACTGTCGAAGCTGGCCGCCGCCGAGGACCGGGACAACCGCATCGCCCACCTGCTGATCGAGGGCGCGATGCTGCATCTGCAGGCCGACCTCGACTGGCTGGAACGGTGCCAGGAAGAGCTGGAGGAGCTGGAGTGAGCGACGGTTCCGCTCCCGTGCTGCGCGCCGAGGGCCTGGTCAGGACGCACTACGGCGAGGGCGCGCCCGCCCATGCCGTGCGCGGGGTCGACCTGAGCGTGCGGCGGGGCGAGTTCGTGGCGATCACCGGCCCGTCCGGTGCCGGGAAGTCGACGCTGCTGCATCTGCTCGGCGGGCTCCAGCGGCCGGATGCGGGAAGCATCTGGCTGGACGGTGAGTGCACCGACGCGTACAGCGAGGCGCGCTGGGCGGTGGAGCGCCGGAAGCGGATCGGGATCGTCTTCCAGTTCTTCAACCTGGTGTCGAACCTGTCCGTCGCCGACAACGTCGAGCTGCCCGCTCTCCTCGCCGGGGTGCCGCCGAAGCGGGCGCGCGCCGAGCGGGAGCAGCTGCTGGCCGAGCTGGGGCTCGCGGGCAAGGAGCGCAGCATGCCGGGCGAGCTGTCCGGCGGCGAGCAACAGCGGGTCGCGCTCGCCCGGGCCCTGGTCAACCATCCGCCCCTGCTGCTCGCCGACGAACCCGCGGGCAGCCTGGACAGCAAGGGCACCCGTGAGGTGATGCGGCTGCTGTCCCGCTTCCACCAGCGCGGCCAGACGATCCTGCTCGTCACGCATGACGCGCGGCTGGCGAGCGCCGCGGACCGGGTGATCAGCTTCTTCGACGGGCGGATCGCCGACGACGCGGAACTGGACGGCGGCCCGCCTCCGCGCCGCTCCGGGATATCGGGTGTGCTGGAGCTCAGGGACTGACATGCGGGCCTACGACCATTGCGCTGTCCTCGGGCCGAGGGGCTGAGGCCCGTGCGAGCCACCCTGCGCTGGGCGCACTCCGATCTGCGCACACACCGCGGCGAGGCGCTGTTCCTCGTCCTCGCCACGGCGGGCATCGTCGTGTCGCTGCTGCTGGCCACCGCCCTCTTCGGGTACGCCACCAACCCCTGGCAGCGGGTCTTCACCCAGGCCCGCGGCGCCCACGTCTGGCTGCACACCGACGCCTCCGCCGACACCCGGAAGCTGGCCGCGCTGGACGGCATCGAGTCCGTCGCCGGTCCCTGGCCCACCGCCTCCGCCACCATCGCCTCCCGGGGCACCCGCGCCTCGGTGGAACTGCGCGGCACCGGGGAGCTGCCCTCCGTCGGCCGCCCGCTGCTCACCTCCGGCCACTGGCTGGACCCCGCCACCCCCGACGGCGTGGTCCTGGAGAGCGGTCTCGCCCGCGCCCTGCTGGCCCAGCCCGGCGACCCGCTCACCCTGCCCGGCACCGCACGGAAGCTGACCGTCGTGGGCGTCGCCGACAGCGCCGAGCCCCGTTACCGGCCGGGCGAACAGCCCGGCCTGGTCTGGGCGCTGCCGTCCGCGGTGCACGACCCCGGTGGACAGGTCATCGGCGTGCGCCTGACGGACCCGGACGACACGGACTACGCCGTCCAGCGCGCCGTGACCCTGCTGGGCGCCGTGGCGATCGGCGAGGTCTCCACCTGGCAGCAGGCGCGCGCCGAGGCGCAGGGCGACAACCGGCTGCTCGGCCAGGTGCTGGGCCTGTTCGGTCTTGGCGCGCTGATCGCCGCCGGACTCGCCGTGCACGGGGCGATCGGCACCCGCATCCGCGGCCATCTGCGGGACATCTCCGTACTGAAGGCGATCGGCTTCACGCCCGGCCAGGTCGTCCGGGTCTTTCTGCTCCAGCATCTGGCGTACGCCCTGCTGGGCGCCGTGACCGCCGCCGCGCTCACCGAGGCGCTGGGCAGGCGGATCCCGGGCCGGTTCGGAGACGCGGTCGGCGTGTGGCAGGGGCTGCCCGGGCACACGGCCGCCCTCATCGTGGTGCCGGTGGGCGCGGTGCTGTTCATCGGCGCGACCACCGGGCTCGCCGCATGGCGGGCGGGACGGGTGCCGCCGGTGCCCGTGCCCCGGCCCACGGCGCCCCTCGGCGGCCGGCTGTCGGGCGTGGCGCGGCGCGCACTGGGCGTACGGGTGCCGCCCGCGCTGGTCCTCGGCTGGCACAAGGCGTTCACCCGCCGGCCCCGGTCCCTGGGCACGGTCGCCCGGCTCGCGCTGCCGCTGCTGCTGATCGTGGTGGCGATGAGCGCATGGACCACCATCGACCGCTTCCACAGCAGCCCCGAGCGGATCGGCCTCCCCGCCGCGCTGACCGTCCGGGCCGACGCGGGCCTGAACGACCGGGACGCCCGCACCCTGCTGGAACGCGACCCACAGGTCGCCGCCGCCTACCCGGGCGTCGAAGTGGCCGCCCTGGTACCGGGCCAGACGGCGACCATCGCCCTGCGCGGCCTCGGCACCCGAGCGAACCCCTACCCGTACACGCTGGCCGAGGGGCGCCCCGCGCGCGGGCCCGACGAGGCGGTGGCCGGGCAGGGGCTGCTCGACCTGCTGGACGTACGGGTCGGGGACTGGGTGCGGATGACCGTCGGCGACCAGCCGCAGGTCCTGCACATCGTGGGCCGCAGCATCGAACCGGAGAACGCCGGCCGGGTCGTCTCCACCTCCCTCGACACCCTCCGCGAGAACGACCCCGGCCTCCGCCCGACCCTCCACCAGCTCCGCCTGACCGCCGGCGCCGACCCGCACGAGGTCACCGCCCGGCTCGCCACAGCCGGACGCGGCCACCTCGACGTGCACACCGTGACGAACCCGGCCGACGGGCTGTCCCCGCTGCGCGGAGTCGTCCTCGGGCTGATCGCCGTGCTCGCCCTGATCGGGCTCATCGAGCTGCTGACCGCGATCGGCGGCACGGTCCGCGAGGGCGAGCGGGACCTGCTGGCCCTGAAGGCGATCGGCCTGTCCCCGCGCCAGATCACCGCGATCACGGTCACGGCCACCGGCTGTACGGCACTGGCGGCCCTGCTCGCCGCCCTGGCCCTCGGGCTGCCGCTGGCGCACTGGCTGATCGACGCCCAGGCCAGATCCAGCGGCCTCGGCGCCGGAATCGCCCAGGGCCCCTCC
>NZ_JBQQCE010000343.1:0-10822 GCF_052245645.1 Streptomyces sp. KR55
CAGATTGCCCACGTGTTACTCACCCGTTCGCCACTAATCCACCCCGAAGGGCTTCATCGTTCGACTTGCATGTGTTAAGCACGCCGCCAGCGTTCGTCCTGAGCCAGGATCAAACTCTCCGTGAATGCTTACCCCATATCTCGGGGCGAACACCACGAGAGCGGAACGGCCGGAGGAATGATCCGACCGTCCACAGCGTCCTCGCTGTGTTTTTCAAAGGAACCTCGACCATCGGCTGTCCGATGGACGGGGTATCAACATATCTGGCGTTGACTTTTGGCACGCTGTTGAGTTCTCAAGGAACGGACGCTTCCTTCGTACTCACCCGAGAGACTCTCTCGCGGCTTTCCTCCGGGCGCTTCCCTTCGATGTTTCCGACTCTATCAGATCTTTTTTCGATCCGATTTCCTCGGTGCTTTCCAGGTTTCCGCTTTCGCGTCTCCCTTTCCGGCGGCTCCGACTTTATCAGAGGTCTCCGGCCGGGCTGACCGGCCATCCATTTCCGATTCGTCGGTAGCGGCTTCATCGAAACTTGGTTTCGTGAAGCAAGTAGATTCTCAAGGTCACCGACCGGGCCCTACGGGGTCCAGTCCAGGCAACTGTTTGAATCTACCTCCTCACATGCTCCGTGTCAACGGCTCCTGTGAGGCGAAGAGGACACTAGCAGTTCACCTGCTGTGTCCGCACATCAGGCGGCGGTCGGCAGTGTCTGACTGCGTTCGGCAGCGTCGACGTCTCCCGTGTCCCCGGCCCGAGCCGCGCGACGTCCGAGCACGTAGACGTACGCGAGGAAGGCCACCTCGGCGACGACGCCGATGCTGATGCGGGCCCAGGTCGGCAGGCCCGATGGGGTGACGAAGCCTTCGATGGCGCCGGAGATGAAGAGGACCAGCGCGAGGCCTATCGCCATGCCCACGGCGGCTCTGCCCTCCTCGGCCAGGGCCTTGCGGCGGGTGCGTGGGCCTGGGTCGATCACGGTCCAGCCCAGGCGCAGTCCCGTGCCGGCCGCGACGAATACCGCCGTCAGCTCGAGCAGACCGTGCGGGAGGACAAGGCCGAGGAAGGTGTCGAGCCGGCCGGCCGAGGACATCAGGCCGAATCCGATGCCGAGGTTGAGCATGTTCTGGAAGAGGATCCAGAGCACGGGGAGGCCGAGGAAGACTCCGAGGACCAGGCACATTGCTGCGGCCTGTGCGTTGTTCGTCCATACGCGGGCCGCGAAGGAGGCTGCGGGGTGGCTGGAGTAGTAGGTCTCGTACTGACCACCGGGGCGGGTGAGCTCACGCAGTTCGCTCGGTGCCGCTATGGAGGCCTGGACTTCCGGGTGCGCGCCGATCCACCAGCCGAGGAGCGCCGCGACGAGTGTGGAAAGGAGTGCGGTGGGCACCCACCAGTGGCGCGACCGATAGACGGCGGCAGGGAAGCCGTATGCAAGGAAGCGTGTGACATCGCGCCAAGAGGCACGGCGGGTGCCTGTGACCGCGCTACGCGCGCGTGCCACGAGTTGGCTCAGCCGGCCGGTCAGCTGTGGGTCGGGTGCGCTGGACTGGATCAGGGAAAGATGGGTGGCGGTGCGCTGGTAGAGGGCGACGAGCTCGTCTGCCTCGGCGCCGGTGAGACGGCGCTGGCGCCGGAGCAGGTTCTCCAGGCGGTCCCATTCCGCGCGGTGCGCGGAGACGAAGACGTCGAGGTCCATCGTTCTGCCTGCTCCTCGGCTGTTCGTCGGCGGGCTCGTCGTAATGTCAGCTTGTCGCACTGCGGCGCGATGCGCCTTCAGCTTGGCAGACTGGCGGTTCTCGGGGCAGGCCAGGGGAAGGACGGCGGGCGTGAGTGAGCTGGTGACGGGCGAGGCGGTGGCGCTGGAGTTGCGCCCTGCGAAGCTGCCCAGCAGGGCGCTGGCCGTGTTGCTCGATCTGGTGGTGGCCGTGGCCGCGTACCTCATCGTGACGATGGTTCTGGTGATGTCCACGGCGTCGTTGGACCAGGCTGCGCAGATTGCGCTGTCCATCGCGACGTTTCTGCTGGTTCTGGTGGGCGGGCCGATCGCCGTGGAGACGCTCAGTCATGGGCGCTCGCTGGGGAAGGCGGCGTTCGGACTGCGGGTGGTGCGCGACGACGGTGGGCCGATCCGTTTCCGGCACGCGCTGGTGCGGGGGGCCATCGGTACGGTCGAGATTCTGATGACGTTCGGGGTTGTGGCCTGTATCGCCTCGCTCGTCTCGGAGCGGGGGCGCCGGCTCGGGGATGTGTTCGCGGGGACCTTGGTCGTACGGGAACGGGTGCCCGTCGCCCGAGCGGGTTACATGCCTCCGCCACCGCCGCGGCTGGCCGGGCGGTTCTCGGGGACTGACCTTTCCGCGGTCCCCGATGGGCTGTGGCTGGCCGTGCGCCAGTACCTGACGCGGATGCAGCAGCTTGACCCGCAGGTCGGCGGGGCCATGGCGGAGCGCTTGGCGGCCGACCTCGCGGGGCGGACCGGGACTCCGGTGCCGGAGGGTGTGCCTCCGGCTGCGTATCTGGCCGCGGTGGTGCAGGAGCGGCAGGCCCGGGAGGCTCGTCGGGCCTTCGGGAACGGGATGGCTTCGGGCGCGCCCGTCGCCGGTGGACCGCAGTCCGTGGCTGGTGCGGCACCGGGCTCGTACGGCTCGGTGAACGTGCGTCCCCCAGCCCCTTCCGCACCGCACTCCCCCGCCGTGCCGGACCCGCACAGTGCTGCCGTGCCGCCTGCGCACCCGCTCGCTGGTGCCGCAGGGCCCGAGAGCCGCCCCTCGGATCATTCGGAGGAGCCTCCGCCCGCGCTGTCGCCGGAAGGGCCGTCGGCCGATCCGCACCGGCCCGCCACGGGGTTCGTGCCGCCCGCGTAACGCCGTCGGCCCGCGCGGCAGTCGGCGTCAGACCCGTTGGTTAGGCACCCAACGGCCAACGGCGCGACAGAGATAGGGGGACAGAGGGGGCATGCCTGTCCTCTCGGCGATCTCGGGGGTTCCTGCTCGGGGGTCGGCTCGCGCTCAGGGGAAGACGGACGGCGGCGACTCGAGGTCCTCCAGCTCGATGCCGGGTGCCGCGAGCACGACGTCCCCGGCGATGTGGACGAGGTGCTGCTCTCCCGTGTCCAGGGCTGTGACCTGGTATTCGTCCACGGTCAGGGGGCCGTTGTCAGTGCCGTGTGTTTCTCTTTTCAGCAGAGTCCAGGACTGGTCCACGGTGCGTGGGGCGAGGACGGGATCAGTGAAGGCGACGAGGCGTACGCGGGTCGCGGAGTCGGAAGGGGTGAGGCGCAGCAGACGGGTGATGGCGATGAGGAACGCGGGGGACGTGCCGGTGAAGGCGTGGGCGCGGACATTGCCTTCCGTGGCATGGGTGCCGGTGGGGTCCGTACGGACCCAGGTGACGCCGTCGAGGGCGGCGCCACGCACCTGCCAGCTCGCCGCGTGGAGTTCCAGGCGGATGGGGCGGCCGAGTTCGTCGAGGGCTAGGTCGACGGAGCCTCGGTGATCGCCGGAGGGGGTGGTCAGCTGGGAGACGTAGCGCCAGCCGGAAGGGCCGGGGGCGCAGTGGAAGTGCTCTTCTGCGAAGGGGGTGTGATCGTGCGGATCGTGAAGCGAATAGCGGCCGCGGGGCATGGGGGTCCTGGGGTGTGACTGGCTGGTCCGGCGGGGCCAAAGGGGCAGGCCCCCGGCACGGGGGTGCGGGGGCCTGCCTTGGAGGACCTGCTGCTGAGCATCGCGTCAGTGCACGGACGCGCTGCTCAGCGGACCGGCTGCGGACTCAGTACCGGTAGTGGTCCGGCTTGTAGGGGCCCTCGACCTTGACGCCGATGTAGTCGGCCTGCTCGGGGCGGAGCGTGGTCAGCTTCACGCCGAGCGCGTCGAGGTGCAGGCGGGCGACCTTCTCGTCGAGGTGCTTGGGCAGCACGTAGACATCGGTCGGGTACTCGTCGGGCTTGGTGAACAGCTCGATCTGGGCCAGCGTCTGGTCCGCGAAGGAGTTGGACATCACGAACGACGGGTGACCGGTGGCGTTGCCCAGGTTCAGCAGGCGGCCCTCGGAGAGGACGATGATCTTCTTGCCATCGGGGAAGGTCCAGGTGTGGACCTGCGGCTTGATCTCGTCCTTGACGATGCCGGGGATCTTGGCGAGGCCGGCCATGTCGATCTCGTTGTCGAAGTGGCCGATGTTGCCGACGATGGCCTGGTGCTTCATCTTGGCCATGTCCGAGGCCATGATGATGTCCTTGTTGCCGGTCGTGGTGATGAAGATGTCGGCCTTGTCGACGACCTCGTCCAGGGTGGTGACCTGGTAGCCGTCCATCGCGGCCTGGAGGGCGCAGATCGGGTCGATCTCGGTGACGATGACGCGGGCGCCCTGTCCGCGCAGGGACTCCGCGCAGCCCTTGCCCACGTCGCCGTAGCCGCAGATCACCGCGGTCTTGCCGCCGATCAGGGTGTCGGTGGCGCGGTTGATGCCGTCGACCAGGGAGTGGCGGCAGCCGTACTTGTTGTCGAACTTCGACTTGGTGACGGCGTCGTTGACGTTGATCGCCGGGAACAGGAGGGTGCCCTCGCGCTGCATCTCGTACAGACGGTGGACACCGGTCGTGGTCTCCTCGGTGACACCGCGGATTTCGGACGCCAGCTGGGTCCACTTCTGCGGGGTCTCGCTCACGGTGCGGGTGAGCAGTTCGAGGATGACGCGGTGCTCGTCGGACTCGGCCGTGTCGGGCGAGGGGACCTTGCCGTCCTTCTCGTACTCGACGCCCTTGTGGACGAGGAGGGTGGCGTCACCGCCGTCGTCCAGGATCATGTTCGGGCCGCCGGTGGGGCTGTCCGGCCAGGTCAGTGCCTGCTCGGTGCACCACCAGTACTCCTGGAGGGTCTCGCCCTTCCAGGCGAAGACCGGGACACCCTGCGGGTTGTCGGGCGTGCCGTTCGGGCCGACGGCGATGGCGGCGGCCGCGTGGTCCTGGGTGGAGAAGATGTTGCAGGAAGCCCAGCGGACCTGCGCGCCCAGGGCGACCAGGGTCTCGATGAGGACGGCGGTCTGCACGGTCATGTGCAGGGAGCCGGTGATGCGGGCGCCTGCGAGCGGCTGCGCCTCGGCGTACTCCTTGCGGATCGCCATGAGGCCTGGCATCTCGTGTTCGGCGAGGGTGATCTCCTTGCGGCCGAACTCGGCCAGGGAGAGGTCGGCGACCTTGAAGTCCTGTCGGCTGTCGACAGTCGTCATTGCGGGCTGCTCCTCGGGTTGGGTCGAGGGTGGGTACGGCTGACCTGCGCGGCGGCGGACACAGGGTGCCCGAAAGCACACAGCATGGCCGCGTGCGCGCAGCGCAGTCCGTCGGAGGCCCTCTCTCCCTCGGCCGGTCCGCTGGGGGACCGCCCGACCGCCATCAGCAGCGACGTCTGACTCCGTCCCAAGCTACACCGGGCGCCCCGGCCTTCCCCAGTCCGCCCTCGAACATTTCAGGCCGTTCACGGCAAGTGATCGGTATCGGCGTCGGGTTGGCCGTGCACGTTCGCGTCCCGGAGCAGGCCGGTCGGTCCGCATCTTGGAGCAGGCCGGTGGGTGTTGCAGGATGCGGGGAGACCGGAACATCCGGTCGGCCCAGCGGGACGTCCGGGACGGCGTTCCGGTGTGACAAAGGCGTTAGGAGAACGACGTGACGAGTCCGGCCGGCCTTCCCCCCACGGGCGGCGGTGACGAGCACAGGCAGGTGAAGCTGCTTGCCGTGACCGCGTGCCCGACCGGCATCGCGCACACGTACATGGCGGCGGAGAAGCTCGCGCAGGCTGCCGAGAGCCGCGGTATCGAGATGAAGGTGGAGACCCAAGGTTCCATCGGGGCTGAGAACATCCTCGATGACAACGATGTCAGATCCGCTGACGGCGTCATCATCGCCGCGGACAAGGATGTGGACCTCAGCAGGTTCGCCGGGAAGCGGGTCCTCACCGTCGGGGTCGCGGAAGGGATTCGGCACCCCGAGCGGCTGATCGAGCAGGTGCTGTCAGCGCCGGTGCACACGGGGGGCGGTGCGCCCACGGTGGCGTCGGCGGAGGGCGGCAAGGAGCGGAGCGTCACTTACAAGGCGCTGATGAACGGGGTCAGTTACATGATCCCGTTCGTCGTGGTCGGCGGGCTGCTGATCGCGATCTCCCTCTCGCTGGGCGGGCACACGGACCCGTCCGGCGGCCTGGTCATCCCGGAGGACTCCTTCTGGATGGACGTGAACAACATCGGCGTCATCGGCTTCACGCTGATGGTGCCGATCCTCTCCGGCTACATCGCCTACGCGATCGGCGACCGGCCCGCGCTGGTTCCGGGCATGATCGGCGGGTGGATCGCCAACACCGGTGAGCTGTACGACTCCGAGGCGGGGGCGGGTTTCATCGGGGCGATCGTGACCGGGTTCCTCGCCGGGTATCTGGTGTTGTGGATCAAGAAGGTCCGGGTGCCGAGGTTTGTGCAGCCGATCATGCCGATCATCGTGATCCCGATCGTGGCGACCACGGCGCTCGGCATGTTCTTCATCTACGTCATCGGCCGGCCCATCTCCTGGGTCTTCGAGCATCTGACCAGCTGGCTCGGCGGGATGACCGGCACCAGCGCGATCCTGCTGGGGGCGCTGCTCGGCCTGATGATCGCGTTCGACATGGGCGGGCCGGTCAACAAGACGGCGTTCCTCTTCGGTGCGGGGCTCATCGCGACCGGCAACCAGACCGTCATGGGCATGTGCGCGGCCGCGATTCCGGTCATGCCGCTGGGGCAGGGGCTCGCCACGCTGATACGCAAGCGGCTCTACACCGAGCAGGAGCGGGAGACCGGGCTGGCCTCGCTGTTCATGGGGTGCTTCGGCATCTCCGAGGGTGCGATCCCATTCGCCGCCGCGCGGCCTGCGCAGGTCATCCCGGCCAACATGCTCGGTGGTGCGGTGGCCGGCGCGATAGCGGGGCAGGCCGGTGTGGAGGACGCCGTGCCGCACGGCGGGCCGATCGTTGCGGTGCTCGGTGCGGTGAGCGGGGTGCCGATGTTCTTCGTGGCCGTGGCGATCGGGACGGTGGTGACCGCGCTGACGACGGTCGCCCTGGTGGACATCGCCGAGCGGAAGCGGGGGCGAGGTGCGCCGGCCGGTGGCGGGTTCGCTGCGGGACCCGAGGCCGCGCTGGTCGGGGCGGGGGTGGGGGCGCCCGGCGCGCGTGCCGTCGTATCCACGCAGGACGGTTCCGGGGCTACGGCTGCCGCGGCGCCGACGTCGGCCGGGCCCGGGGCGACGGCTGCCTCGGCGGGGGCACAGGCTGTGCCCGGGGCCACGGTCGGCGCAGTGTCGGCGCAGCCCCTGCCCGGGGCCACTGATGGTGCCGGCACCACGGCCTCCGAGCCCGATGCGGGGGCCGGGAGCGTCCGGGCCGCCCGGGACGGTGCGGAGGAGACGGCCGAGACCGGCGAGGCCGTTGATGCCGCCGATTCCGCCTCGGACGGGACGGGGGATCGTGCGCCCGAGGTGCTCTCGGGGCACCTGACCACGGAGACCGTGAAGGTCCGGCTGGACGCACGGGACAAGGAGGACGCCATCCGCGAGATGGCCGGCCTGCTGGCGCGGGCCGGCAAGGTCGCGGACGTGGACGAGTTGGTGCGGACGGCGCTGCGGCGCGAGGAGGAGGGCACGACCGGGCTCGGTGAGGAGATCGCGATTCCGCATGCCAAGACGGATGCGGTGACCGCGCCGGTCGTCGGCTTCGCACGGTCCGCCGAGGGCGTCGAGTGGGGCTCGCTGGACGGTACGAAGGCGAGGCTCGTGTTCATGATCGCCGTGCCGGAGGCAGCGGCGGGTGACGAGCATCTGCGGATCCTCGCGCTGCTGTCCCGGAAGCTGATGGACGCCGGGTTCCGCGAGCGGCTGCTGGCCGCACCGGACGAGCGGGGGATCCTGGGCGTCCTGAGCGAGGTCGGGTAACCCGCCCTGCTGTGAGGCTGACCGTGGGGGCTCGACGCTCGGGCGCCGGCCCGGCCTCCGGTCCGACGGCAGCGGACGGGGCCCGCCGAATGTTCGGCGGGCCCCGTGGCCGTGGACAAGGAAATGGGTCAGTGGCCGGTCGCGTGCGGGGCCGGGCCGCCCGGGGACGCCTCGCGGTCGGGGCCCTTGGCCGCTTCGGCTTCGCTGTAGATGTCCGGCTCCAGGTAGATGACGCGGGCGATCGGGACGGCCTCGCGGATGCGGGCCTCGGCGGCGTCGATGGCGGTGGCGATCTCGCCGGCCGTGTCCTCGTGCCGGACGGCGATCTTGGCGGCGACCAGCAGTTCCTCGGGGCCGAGGTGGAGCGTGCGCATGTGGATGACGCGGGTGACCGTGTCACCGTCGACGATCGCGGCCTCGATCTTCTGGACCTCCTCGACGCCCGCGGCCTCGCCGAGCAGCAACGACTTGGTCTCGGCGGCCAGGACGAGCGCGATCAGGATGAGCAGGACGCCGATGCAGAGAGTGCCGATGCCGTCCCAGACGCTGTCACCGGTGATGAGTGCCAGGCCGACGCCACCCAGGGCGAGGATCAGACCGACGAGCGCGCCGAGGTCCTCCAGGAGAACGACCGGCAGCTCGGGGGCCTTGGCGTGGCGGACGAACTCCTTCCAGGACTTCCGGCCGCGCAGGACGTTGGACTCCTTGATGGCCGTCCGGAAGGAGAAGGTCTCGGCGATGATCGCGAAGACGAGGACGCCCACCGGCCAGTACCAGTGCTCGATGTCGTGCGGGTGCTTGATCTTCTCGTAGCCCTCGTAGATGGCGAACATGCCACCGACGGAGAACAGGACGATCGAGACGAGGAAGGCATAGATGTAGCGCTCGCGGCCGTAGCCGAAGGGGTGCTGCGGGGTCGCCTCGCGCTGGGCCTTCTTGCCGCCGAGGAGCAGCAGGCCCTGGTTGCCGGAGTCGGCGACCGAGTGCACCGCCTCGGCGAGCATCGACGACGAGCCGCTGAAGAGGAACGCCACGAACTTCGCTACCGCGATCGAGAGGTTGGCGAGCAGTGCCGCCACGATCGCCTTGGTGCCGCCTGACGCGCTCATGTTGTTCGCGTTGTCCCTTCGTACGCCGTCCAGGGCTGCGCCGCTGGTGGTCTTTGCCCGTCCTTTGCCGGTGGGCCATTGTTGCAGCCCGGTCCGACAACGGCGCGCCTGGTCGCCGATGCCGGTCGGTCAGGCCACCACTGTCGCCCGGAAGACCGTGCCAGTGCCGGACACTTCGGCCTTTTCTCCCGCCGGTACGAAGACGGAGCGGCCGGGCGTCAGCTCGTGCTCGCCGGCCCGCACGGTGCCGGCCGTGCAGAGCAGGATCTGCGGAGTGGCGCGGGTGAGGTCGTGGGCGGCACCGCCGGCCGGGAGGACGTACCGGGAGAGGCGGAACTCGTCGATGGGGGTCTCGTAGACCTCCTCGCCGTCGGGGGACGCCTCCGGGCGCAGCACGCCGGGGTCGCTCGGCTCGAAGCGGACGATGCGCAGGAGTTCGGGGACGTCGACGTGCTTGGGGGTGAGACCGCAGCGCAGGACGTTGTCGGAGTTGGCCATGATCTCGACGCCGAGGCCGTCGAGGTAGGCGTGCGGGATGCCTGCGCCGAGGTAGAGGGCTTCGCCCGGCTGGAGGCGGACGTGGTTGAGCAGCATCGCGGCAATGACGCCCGGGTCGCCGGGGTAGTGGTGGGCGAGGTCGGCGTACGGGGCGTAGGCGCCGCCGAGGCGGGAGCATGCGGCGGTGGCCTCGGCGACCGTGCGGGCCATCTCCTCGCGGTCGGCGGTGAGGACGGCGGTGAGGACCTCGCGCAGTGCCGCGTCCTCGGGGTGGGCGTGCAGCAGGTCGACGTACGGCTTGAGGGAGTCGACGCCGAGGCCGTCGAGCAGTTCGGCGGCCTCGTTCGGGTCGCGGAAGCCGCACAGGCCGTCGAACTCGGTGAGCGCGCAGATGAGTTCCGGCTTGTGGTTGGCGTCCTTGTAGTTGCGGTGCGGGGCGTCCACGGGGATGCCTCGGCGCTCCTCGTCCGCGTAACCCTCCCTCGCCTGGTCCAGGTTGGGGTGCACCTGGAGGGAGAGGGGGGAGCCCGCGGCGAGGATCTTGAGGAGGAAGGGCAGCGTGGGGCCGAACTTGGCCACGGCCGCGGCGCCGAGTTCGCGCTCCGGGTCGGCCGCGATGACGTCGACGAGCGTGCCGCGGTCGGTGCGCGAGGGTGCGCCCGGGTGCGCGCCCATCCACATCTCGGCCTGCGGCTCGCCGGTCGGCTCGACGCCGAGCAGCTGCGGGATCGCGGTGGTGGAACCCCAGGCGTAGGGGCGGATGGTGTTGTCGAGGCGGTCCATCGGTTCTCTCTGCCCGTTCTCTCTGCGTACGACGCGGGTTCTCGTCCGCGTACGAAGGTCAGCTCGTCCTGGGCCAGATCAGGCCCTCGATGCGAGCGCCAGGTAAACGGCGGCGAAATCCGTGATGGCGATCAGTTCCGCGAGGGTCTCCAGTTCGCCGCCGGGGTCCGGTTCGAGTTCGCTGATCGGCGTGTCGTGGCTGAGGGCCAGGTCACGGGCGGCGGGGGCGGCGGTGAGGCTGCCGATCGGGCGGTCGCGGAGCAGCACCACGCGCGCGTGCAGGGCGGGTGGCTCCTCGACGCGGTCGCGGAAGAAGTCCTCGGGTTCGGCGCCGGCGGCGAGCGGGCCGGCGAGCAGGGCGCTGTGCGCGGCGAGCGCCTCGGGCAGTTCCGACACCACGGCCGGGGTGCCGGAGAGTTCGGCCAGCGCGGCGGCGAAACGGCGGCCCGCCGGGCCGGCCGAGGTGCCCTCGGTCCAGATC
>NZ_JBQQCE010000344.1:0-10816 GCF_052245645.1 Streptomyces sp. KR55
CGCCCCGGCTGCTCCGACTCCGGCGAAGGCCGCGGCCCCGGCCCCGGCCCCGGCCCCGGCCCCGGCCCCGGCCGCCAAGCCGAAGGCGAAGGCCGAGCCCGCCGCCGCGACGACGGCGCCGGAGGGCCCCGAGCTGATCACGCTGCGCGGCCCCGCCGCGGCCGTCGCGAAGAACATGAACGCCTCCCTGGAGCTGCCCACGGCCACGTCCGTGCGCGCGGTCCCGGTGAAGCTGCTCTTCGACAACCGCATCGTCATCAACAACCACCTCAAGCGGGCCCGGGGCGGGAAGATCTCCTTCACGCACCTGATCGGCTACGCGATGGTGCAGGCCATCAAGGCCATGCCGTCGATGAACTGGTCGTTCGGCGAGAAGGACGGCAAGCCGACCCTGGTCAAGCCGCCGCACATCAACCTCGGCCTCGCCATCGACCTGGTCAAGCCCAACGGCGACCGCCAGCTGGTCGTCGCGGCGATCAAGAAGGCCGAGACGCTGAACTTCTTCGAGTTCTGGCAGGCCTACGAGGACATCGTCCGCCGCGCCCGCGACAACAAGCTGACGATGGACGACTTCACCGGCGTCACGGTCTCCCTGACCAACCCGGGCGGCCTCGGCACCGTGCACTCGGTCCCGCGTCTGATGCCCGGCCAGTCGGTGATCATGGGCGTCGGCTCGATGGACTACCCGGCGGAGTTCCAGGGCACCTCCCAGGACACCCTGAACAAGCTCGGCATCTCCAAGGTCATGACGCTCACGTCGACGTACGACCACCGGGTGATCCAGGGCGCCGCCTCCGGCGAGTTCCTCCGCCAGGTCGCGAACCTGCTCCTCGGCGAGAACGGCTTCTACGACGACATCTTCGAGGCCCTGCGCATCCCCTACGAGCCGGTCCGCTGGCTCAAGGACATCGACGCCAGCCACGACGACGACGTCACCAAGGCCGCCCGTGTCTTCGAGCTGATCCACTCCTACCGGGTCCGCGGCCACGTCATGGCCGACACCGACCCGCTGGAGTACCGCCAGCGCAAGCACCCCGACCTGGACATCGTCGAGCACGGCCTCACCCTGTGGGACCTGGAGCGCGAGTTCGCCGTGGGCGGCTTCGCCGGCAAGTCGATGATGAAGCTGCGCGACATCCTCGGCGTGCTGCGCGACTCGTACTGCCGCACCACCGGCATCGAGTTCATGCACATCCAGGACCCCAAGCAGCGCAAGTGGATCCAGGACCGCGTGGAGCGCCCGCACGCCAAGCCGGAGCGCGAGGAGCAGCTGCGCATCCTGCGCCGGCTGAACGCGGCGGAGGCCTTCGAGACCTTCCTGCAGACGAAGTACGTCGGCCAGAAGCGCTTCTCCCTCGAGGGCGGCGAGTCGGTCATCCCGCTGCTCGACGCGGTCCTGGACAGCGCGGCCGAGTCCCGCCTCGACGAGGTCGTCATCGGCATGGCCCACCGCGGCCGCCTGAACGTCCTGGCCAACATCGTCGGCAAGTCGTACGCCCAGATCTTCCGCGAGTTCGAGGGCAACCTCGACCCGAAGTCGATGCACGGCTCCGGCGACGTGAAGTACCACCTGGGCGCCGAGGGCACCTTCACCGGCCTGGACGGCGAGCAGATCAAGGTCTCGCTGGCCGCGAACCCGTCCCACCTGGAGACGGTCGACCCGGTCATCGAGGGCATCGCCCGCGCCAAGCAGGACATCATCAACAAGGGCGGCACGGACTTCACGGTCCTGCCGGTGGCGATCCACGGCGACGCGGCCTTCGCGGGCCAGGGCGTGGTGGCCGAGACCCTGAACATGTCGCAGCTGCGCGGCTACCGCACCGGCGGCACCGTCCACGTCGTCATCAACAACCAGGTCGGCTTCACCGCCGCTCCGGAGTCGTCCCGCTCGTCGATGTACGCCACCGACGTGGCGCGCATGATCGAGGCCCCGATCTTCCACGTGAACGGCGACGACCCGGAGGCCTGCGTGCGCGTCGCGCGGCTGGCCTTCGAGTTCCGCCAGGCGTTCAACAAGGACGTGGTGATCGACCTCATCTGCTACCGCCGCCGCGGTCACAACGAGTCGGACAACCCGGCCTTCACCCAGCCGCTGATGTACGACCTGATCGACAAGAAGCGCTCGGTGCGCAAGCTGTACACCGAGTCCCTGATCGGTCGCGGCGACATCACCCTGGAAGAGGCCGAGCAGGCGCTGCAGGACTACCAGGGCCAGTTGGAGAAGGTCTTCACGGAGGTCCGTGAGGCGGTCTCGCAGCCGGCCACGGCTCCGGTGTCGGACCCGCAGGCGGAGTTCCCGGTCGCCGTGGGCACCGCGATCTCCACGGAGGTCGTGAAGCGGATCGCCGAGTCCCAGGTCAACATCCCGGACTCCTTCCACGTCCACCCGCGTCTGCTGCCGCAGCTGCAGCGCCGGGCGGCGATGGTCGAGGACGGCACGATCGACTGGGGCATGGGCGAGACCCTCGCGGTCGGCTCCCTCCTCCTGGAGGGCACCCCGGTCCGCCTGTCCGGCCAGGACTCCCAGCGGGGCACCTTCGGCCAGCGCCACGCGGTTCTCATCGACCGCGAGACGGGCGAGGAGCACACCCCGCTCCAGTACCTCGGCGAGGACCAGGCGCGCTACAACGTCTACAACTCCCTCCTGTCCGAGTACGCGGTCATGGGCTTCGAGTACGGCTACTCGCTGGCCCGCCCCGACGCGCTCGTCATGTGGGAGGCGCAGTTCGGCGACTTCGTCAACGGCGCGCAGACGGTGGTCGACGAGTACATCTCGGCTGCCGAGCAGAAGTGGGGCCAGACGAGCGGCGTGACGCTGCTCCTCCCCCACGGCTACGAGGGCCAGGGCCCGGACCACTCCTCGGCCCGTGTCGAGCGCTTCCTCCAGCTCTGCGCCCAGAACAACATGACGGTCGCCATGCCGACCCTCCCGTCGAACTACTTCCACCTCCTGCGGTGGCAGGTGCACAACCCGCACCACAAGCCGCTGGTGGTCTTCACCCCGAAGTCGATGCTGCGCCTCAAGGCCGCCGCCTCGAAGACGGAGGAGTTCACTTCGGGTCAGTTCCGCCCCGTCATCGGCGACTCGGCAGCGGACCCGGCCGCGGTCCGCAAGGTCGTCTTCGTGGCGGGCAAGCTGTACTACGACCTGGAGGCCGAGCGTAAGAAGCGCGGCGCCACGGACACGGCGATCATCCGCATCGAGCGCCTGTACCCGCTGCCGGGTGCCGAGCTCCAGGCGGAGATCGCCAAGTACCCGAACGCCGAGAAGTACCTGTGGGCGCAGGAGGAGCCGGCGAACCAGGGTGCCTGGCCGTTCATCGCCCTCAACCTGATCGACCACCTGGACCTGGCGGTCGGCGCCGACGTCCCGCACGGTGAGCGCCTGCGCCGTATCTCCCGCCCGCACTCGTCGTCGCCGGCGGTGGGTTCCGCCAAGCGGCACCAGGCGGAGCAGGAGCAGCTGGTGCGTGAGGTGTTCGAGGCCTAGGCCTTACGACACCGAGGGCCCCGTCCCGAGTCGCTGTGACTCGGGACCGGGCCCTCGCCGTTTCAGATCGGCTGGGGCTCGAAGTCCCAGTAGGGGCGGTGGCGTTCGAGGATGTAGTGGGTCTGGGGGTGGTCGGGGCCGAGGACCGTGGTGAGCCGGGTGACGGCGTCCCGGTGCAGGGCCTCGGCCTCCTCGGGCTCGCCCAGCTCGGCGAGGTCGAGGGCGAGACCTGCCCGCAGGCTGATGGTGAGGACATGGCTCTCGCCCAGCGCCCGGACGGAGCGTTCGGCGGCGTCGCGGCCGAGCGCGGCCGCGGACTCGGTCTCCCCGGCGGCGGCAAGCGCGGCCACCCCGTTCTTGGCGCAGCCGATCGCCCACGGATGTTCCCGCCCGACCGCCTGCTCCATCTCCTGCATGGTCCGCAGGGACAGCTCCAGCGCGCTGCGGGTCTCTCCCAAGTCCCGCATGACGGTGGCGACGTTGTCCCGCGCCCCGATCGCATAGGGGTGGGCCTCGCCGAGCTGGGCGGCGTACTGCGCGGCGGTGAGCTCGGCGAGTTCCCTGGCCTCCGCGGTCCGCTCCAGGTGGCGCAGCAGCATCGCGTAGTCGCAGGAGACCATCAGGGTCTCCGGGTGCAGGGCGCCGCGCCGGCGCAGCAGCTTCTCCCGGACACCGCGCATCATGACGTGCGCGAACTGCAGGTCCCCGTCCCGACGGGCGCACAGGGCGAGGTTGTGCTCGGCGTGCAGGGTCTGGCTGTGGTTGCGGTCCAGCACCTGGCTGTGGACGCGGGAGTTGTGGCCCTGGATGGCCAGCGCCTCCCGGTACCGGCCGAGCAGTCTCAGCATCCAGGCGCTGCGCAGCGCCGAGTTGAGCGTGGCCGCGTCCTTGCCGCCGAGCAGTTCGACCCGGGCCTCGAAGATCCGGCGGTGCTGCACCAGCGACTCGGCGTAGTGGCCCTGCAGGCCGACGGCGACGGCGAGGTTGCTGCGGATGCTGAGGGTGCGGGGGACGTTCTCGCCGCCGAGTTCCTCCGCGGCGCTCGCGGCGGCCTCCTCGAACAGGGTGCGCGCCTCGGCGTACCGGCCGAGGGCCATCAGTGTCCCGCCGAGTCCGTCCTTGGCGCGGATCAGCTCGATGGGCCGGACCTGCCCGGCGCCGCTCAGCCGCCGTAGGTTCTCCCGGCCCACCTCCTCCGCCTCGGCGTACCGGCCCAGCCGGCGCAGCATGTTGGCGAGTTGGTGGACCGCGACGAGCACGGACCGGTCGGTGTCGCCGAACTTGGGCCGCCAGTTGTCCACGGCGAGCCGGCTCAGCCACCAGCCGTCGTGGTACTCGCCGCGCATCCGCAGGTACTCGACGCAGTTGAGCACCAGGTCACGTACGTCGTCGTCGGCCGACTGCAGGGCGCCGGACGGCTCCAGGTGCGGGATGATCTCGGCGTAGCGCGCCCAGTTGCCGGCCTGGGCGGAGTCGCGCGGGTCGGCGGAGACCAGGACCTTGCGGGCGGCGGCCGAGTAGCGTTCGGCGTCGTCGGGGGCCTGTACGGAGCGGACGTAGCGGTGGAAGAGGCGGTGCATGCGCAGGGTGCCGACGGTCTGGGTGTCCAGGCGACGGGGGCCCTGCTCGTACTCGATGCGCATGGAGGTGATCTCGGAGAGCTTGCGCAGCGCCGTGTTCCAGCTGCTGGGCTCGCTGATCAGCTCGGCCAGTTCGGGCGGCAGGTCGCCGTGCCGGGCCGTCTGCAGCAGTCGTACCGGGACGACGTCGGGTGAGAAGCAGACGAGCAGGTTCAGCAACTGCCAGGCCGGTTCGGACCCTTCGCGCAGGGAGTTGATGAGCTTGGCCCAGGCGACCTCGAACTTCGGGTACTGGCCGGAGGCCATGACGCCGAACCGGTCCGGCCGGCCCTCCCGGATGTCGCGTACGTAGTCGTTCACCGACACCGTCGGGTTCAGATCCAGCCAGGCGGCCATCTGGTCGAGGAGCAGCGGCATGTCCTCCACGGCCTCGGCGAGCCGTTCCGCCTGGTCGTCGGTGAGCCGGGCCGCGCGGCGCCGGAGGAACGCGACGCTCTCCCGGCGTTCGAAGGGCGGTACCTCGATGGTCTCGGCGTGCGCGGCCCACTCGCCGCGATGGGTGGTGACCAGGACGTGCCCACGGCCCTCCGGGACGAGGTCGCGCAGCGGCTCGGGGTCGCCGGCGCCGTCCAGCACGAGCAGCCAGGGGCGTGCGGTGTCGTCGAGTTCACGCCGCACGGCCTTGATGGTGGCCGCCAGGTCCCCGGCGTCCGTCAGGCCCATCTCGGGTGCGAGCTCGGCGAACTGCTGGCGGGCGGTGACGCGCTGGGCGGCGCTGATCCACCAGACGATGTCGTACTCCCCCGCGAACCGGTGCACGTACTCCGCGGCCAGCTGGGTCTTGCCGAAGCCGCCCGGGCCGCGCAGGGCCACGGTGGCCCCGTCCCGGCGGGCGGCGGACAGCGTCGCGTACACCTGCTCCAGCAGCTCGGTGCGTCCGATGAACCGGCGGTTGCGGCGCGGCACCCGGCGCCACACCTCCGGCGGGTCGTCCGGGAAGCGGGGGCCGCGGCGCAGGTCGATCAGGGCGCCGGGGGCCGGTACTCCCGCGCATTCCAGGACGCGGCTGCGGGCCACCTCGGGCCTGAGGCCGCGCAGTTCGACGGGGGCCAGCGCGATGGTGGCCTCGGGCATCGGCTGGGCCGTGACGCTGACGGCGGCGATCCGGTCCCGGTACTCCGGCAGCGTCTGGCGCAGTACGCCGGCCCAGGCGTCGAACCGGCTGCGTTCCAGGCGCTCGTACCAGTCGTCTATGACGAGCAGTATCCGGCCCGGGGCGCTCATCAGGTCGCCGAGGGCCTGCACGGTGGGCGGGCGTCGCAGCGGGTTCCAGCGCACCAGTGTCGTGCGGCGTCCCGCGGCCCGGATCTGGTGGTCGATCCACTTCGCCCAGGATTCGCTCTGCCCGGCGAAGACCACCGTGACGTGTCCGAGCTGCGCCGTCATCCTGCAGTCCCCTCACTGAACCTGTCACGACTGTGCACAGGTTAGTCAATTGTGCGTCAAAACGGCTTCATGGGTGCCCAGTTGGGCGATGTGCACCGGCATCACGTTCCGTCCTGCGTGGTTTCCCGCGCCGTCCGGTCGAGCCGGCCGGCGATGTGCCGGACGAGTCGCTCCAGGTCGGCGCAGTAGACGCTGGGGTGCCGGAAGCCGGTGCCGGGCGCGTACCGGTGCACGTAGTTGCCGCCACCGCACACCCGGCCGACCGGACAGTCCAGGCACTCCGGGGCCAGCGCCCGCTCTCCGACCTGCCGGGCCGCGATCCCGGGATGGCGCAGGGCCCGGTCGAAGGAGTGCCGGAAGACGTCGAGGCCGGTCTCGGCGGCGCCCGCGTAGGCCGACCTGAGCGAGTCGACCTGCTCGATGCCGCCGTCCGTCTCCACGACGACCGCGGCCATCGGGGAGAGTCCGACGGCCTCGGCACTGCTGGGGGCGCCCAGCAGCAGGGCGGCAATCTCCTGGAAGAGCCGCACGCGGGTGCGCAGCCGTCCCGCGTCCCACCAGGCGTCGAAGACGGCGGCGAGCCAGTCGCCGTACGGGGCGGGGGCGGGACGGTGCCGGCCCGGGCACCGGGACGGGAGTCCCGGGGGCGGGTGGGCCCAGTTGGCGTGCGGGAGCAGAAAGTCCACACCGGGCGGGTCCAGGTCGAGCAGGGACCGGTAGACGTCGTGCGGATCGGTGGCCGGGTCGATGGTGCAGAGGATGCCGGCGTACGTCTCCGGGCGGGCGGCGAGCCGCCGGGCGGCCGCCCGGGCAGCGGGCCAGGCCGGGCGGCCGGCGTGGTCGACGCGGCGGGCGTTGTGCGCGGCCCGTCCCCCGTCGAGGCTGAGGCCGACCCGGACACCGGCCCCGGCCAGCCGGTCCAGCGCGGCGGCCGTGAGTCGGGTGCCGTTGGTCTGGACGGTGGCGGTGACCCGGCAGTCGGCGGGGACGGCCTCCCGTACCGCGCGCACGTAGGCGAGGACTGGCTCGGGGCCGGTGAGGAGGGGTTCACCGCCGTGGAGTTCGACGCGGATGCGGTCGAGGCCGTGTTTCCGGACGTGCTCGGCGATCCGGGCGGCGGTGCGGCGCATCGTCGGCTCCGGCGTACGGGCCGGACGCTCGCGCCAGCCGTCGTCCCGGCCCCGGTAGACGTAGCAGTACGAGCAGTCGAGGTTGCAGCGGCCGTGCACCTTCAGCACGAACTGGCGGAAGGGCGTCGGGCGGTGCGCCGCCGGGTCCAGGACGGCGTGCGGCCACTGGGGGTGTGTGGTCATGGGGCGTCTTCGTAGTGGGCGACGACGGTGGACTCCCCGTCCCGGGTGCGCAGTTCGGCGAGGATCGCCGCGAGAACCGGGTGGTCGGTCCGGTCCGGCCTGGGGATGTCGGGGAGGGGTGTGCGGATGTCCTCCGGGCGTGCGGTCACTCGGGGGCCGCTTCGGGGTCCGGGCGGGTGGTGGGAGTGCGGGCCTGCCCGGACCTCAAGGTGCGGAGCTGCTCCCGCAGCCGCTCCCGGCTCAGCACCGCCGTCGCGAACAACTCGTCCATGCCTTCCTCCCGCGCCAGCTCGACGGCCTGCCCGTAGCACTCGATCGCCCGGTGCAGATGCGTGAGCGTGGCCGTCCTGGAGTAGAGGGACGTGAGCATGGCACCGCGGGTGGTCCAGCAGCGTACGAGAAACTCGGGCTGCTCTGCGCAACGGATGGCCTCGCCCAACAGCCACTCGGCCTCGTACAGGTCGGACAGCACCTCCTGGAGCTCGTACCGCCTGAAGTGCGCGAGGCTCAGGTTCATCCAGCGCACCGGGATGTCCGGATGGGCCATGGGGGTCTCCTGCAGGGCGGCGCGCAGCACGACGACGGCCCGGCTCGCGGTGTCGGGGATGTCCTGGAGCCGGGCCTTCTCGAGCAGGGCGGCACCGAAGGCGGCCAGCACGTCCGGCCGGTCGGGATGGTCCTCGCCCAGCAGCCGTTCGGCCTGCGTCCACGCTTCGATGGCGGAGTCCAACTGGACTTCGTTGCGGGCGTGCCGGTAACCGCTCCAGGACATGCGCGCGATCAGCAGGAGGCATTCGAGCCGTAGGGCTTCGTCATCACCCGCGGCGGCCAGCGCCTCTGCCAACGCGTCCACCAGCGGGGCACCCGCGTCAGAGCCGCTCACCGACGCGGCGAGCTCGATGGCCGACGCCACCGCCAGCCAGGCCCGGCAGCGCTCCGCGTCCGAAAGGGCCGGTTCGCCCGCGAGCGCGGCCAGGAAGTCGTCCCTGGCCTGCCGTACCGACTCCACCGCTCGCTCGGGCATGGGCGGGACCGTTCCGGCGTAGTGCCGTGCCAGGTCGAGCCACAACCCTCCCCGGACGAGCAGGGCGTGTTCCCGGTCCGGGTACGAGAGCCGGATGTCGGCCGCCGAGACGGCCCGTTGCAGATGCGCCGGATACCAGTGCCCGGGATCCACCGCCCGGTAGGGACCCGCCCCGGCGTGCTCCACTCCCGCCTCCGCGATCGCCCGCCGCACGTGCATCAGTGTTTCGGAGGCGACCCGCATCCGGTTCATCGCGTCGGAATCGTTCTCCGGATCCCGCATCGCCAGATCGAGGTCCCGGTCCGCCAGATACAGCAGCACCGCCAGGGCAGCGGCCTCCTTGCCGGACGCCGTCCTCCTCGTCCAGTCCCGCAAACCGTCGGGAATCCCCTCGAAGTCAAGCCCCCGACTGCTCAGCTCACCGGCCAGCACCCAGCACACCAGGCCCCGCACCAGCCGCCCACGGGCACCGACCTCCTCCGGCTCACCCACCGCCTCCCAGGCGTCGCGGAGGTCCTCCCCCACCCCCTTCACCCGCCACCGCATCAGCAGCGCGTCGGCCAGCTCCACGGACGCCGACTCCCGCTCGGCACCCGTCCGTGACACCTCCACCGCCTGCTGCAAGTACCGCACCGCAGCGTCGAGTTCGCGGGTCAGCCCCTCCCCCTCGAACCGCCCGATCGCCTCGCGCCCCTTGCCGACCAGCTCCTGAGCGCTCAGCTCGGGGAGTACCGCCGCGACCGGGATCCGCGCGCCGATCTCCCGCAGCACATCCGCCGACACCTCGGCGAACGCCCGCAGCCCGGCCGGCTCCTCCGTGCCCGGGCCGGCCGGCGGCGACGCGTCGGCCGCCCCCGGATCCACCGCCCCGCGCAGGAACGCCGCCGCCAGCGCCGGGAAGTTGCGCACACTGCGGCCGAACTTCCGCTCCACGTACGCCGAGCAGTGTTTGAACAGCAGCTCGACGTCCTCCACGGCCAGCCGGGTGCGCAGCTCGCCCGCCACGCCCGGCAGGAACACGTACCGCACGGCCCGCGGGTCGTCCGGGTCCTCCCGGCGCCTGAGCAGCCCGCTGAGCAGCACCTCGGACAGCGCCTCGGGCCCGCTCCCGGCGAGCATGGCATGCTGCACGAGCTGCATCACCGGCAGGTACAGCGGCACCGCGGACAGATACACCGCGAGCCGGCGCGCCTCCGGGGAGGCGGAACGCCAGAAGGCCCGCACCCGTTCGGTACCGCTGAGGTCTTCCTGGGCCCGCACCCGCGCGCGGGAGGGGGCGTGGTCGGCGCGTACCCAGCCGGCCGCGGTGGCCAACGAGCCTCCCGTGGCGCCCGACACCAGCCGCGCCCAGCCCTCCACCGAGCCGCGGCGCAGCGCCAGCACCGGCACGGGCAGCGCCTGCCGTTCGACGGGCCCCTTGTCCGGCAGGAACGCCAGCGTTCCGGCGGGCCCTTCGCGCCGCCGCAGCAGTCCGCGCCGGGCCGGCAGATGGGTGCGCAGCCACATGCGCTGCGGCAGCGGCTGGACGACGGCCACGGGCGCCGTCGCGGCCCAGCCGTGCAGCAGCCGCTGGATACGGCCGCTGCGCCACATGGGGCCCGCGCAGTCGCTGAGGACGAGCGTCAGCCGGCGTCCGGTCGGGTCGCTGAGCTGTCCGGGTGCGTGCAGCGGGCCGGTGTGCTCCGGCGTGGCGGCGTAGCCGGGCCGCCCGTGGGCGTCCTCGTGCAGGTACTGCACCTGCACCTCGCGGAAGGCGCCGGCGCGCTCGCAGACCTGGCGCAGCTCGTCGAGGGCCTGCTGCCACACCACGGTCGACGTGGAGACGTCCATCAGGAGCAGCAGGCGTGCCTCGCGGCGCCGCTCGGTGCGCAGAACGGGCAGGACGAGCCCGGATTCGGCGGCCTGTTCGGCGGTGGCCCGCTCGTCGAGGGTGCGCGGCACGGGGCGTACGGGTGCGCGGTAC
>NZ_JBQQCE010000345.1:0-10775 GCF_052245645.1 Streptomyces sp. KR55
GGGCCAGATCCCGGGTGGCATAGAGGACGTAGAGCGCACCCGCCGCACCGCTGCCGAGGTTGAGCCCGGCGCCCGACAGAACCATCCGGCGCAGCTCCCGCTCCGCGCGCACCACCGCCAGGCCCGCCCGGAGCAGACCGGCCGACGGCTGCGCGGCCGGGCCCGTCTCCCGTGCTCCGGCCGGCGTGTTCAGAGCGGCGGGCAGGGCGAGCACGAGCAGCGCCTCCACGGCGTAGGCGACGCCCGCAGCCAGCAGGGCCTGCGAGGCGCCGAGGAGCCCGACCAGAACGCCGCCGAGGGCGGGGCCGCCGATCAGGCCGGCGGTACGGGCCCCGGTCAGCGCCGAGTTGGCGGTCAGCAGCCGCTCCGGTCCGACGACCCGGGGCAGCGCGGCCTGCAGGGCGACCGACAACGTGAAGGTCAGGGCACCCGAGACGACGGCGACCGCGTACACATGCGCCCGGCCGACGTGGCCGAGGGCGTCCGCGAGCGGGAGGGAGCCGACGACGAGGGCCTGCAGGGAGGTGACCGTGACGAGCAGGCCGCGCAGCGGCAGCCGGTCGACGAGCACCCCGGCGAACGGGCTCAGGACGGCTCCGGGAAGATACATCAGCCCGAACACCGCGGCCGCCCCGAAGGGCCCCGCGCCCAGCCCGGTCACGGCCAGCAGCGCCACGGCCAGCGCGGTGATCTGCCGGCCGACGGAGCTGGCGACCTGTTCGCCGCACAGCAGGAGGAAGGGCCGGTGCCGGCGGAGCAGGACCGCAGGGCCGGAAGGTGTCGTATCCAACCGTCAGATCCCCGTGCAGGGGACCGGCCAGCGCCTCAGGCGCGGCGGCAGGGCGACCGCCCAGCCGTCGGTGACCAGGGCGAGCCGCTCGGCCGCCAGCAGGTCGAGGGCCTCCCGGTGCACGGGGCTCAGCGTGTCGACGGGCGTGGCCGCCAGCAGGATGTCGAACGCGGCAAGCAGGTCGGGGTGGTCGAGGGTGAAACGCGCCGAGGCGGGACGGTTCCTGCGGTCCATGACGGAGACGAAGTCCGGGCCACGGCGGTGATAGAGCATCCCGTACGCATACCCGGCCCGCCAGTCCCTCAACTCGTCGCCCTCATCAGGGTGTTCGACCGGTGGCGGCAGGTGACGCAGCATCCGCAGGTCGTACGTCGCCTCCTCGTCCGCCGTGCGCCAGCGCGTGTCGAGTCCCTGGCTCTGGCACTCACGCAGGAACTGGACCGCCACCGCCGTCTCCCGCCCTCCCGCGCCGAGGCGGAGCGGTTCCTCCACGTCGACCCGCCGGCCGGTGGTGCGGTGCGCGACGCCCGCGGGCAGCCCGAGCCCGGTCATCCCGCCACCTCCCGCGCGGCCAAGGCACCGTCCACCGGGCCGCGGTCGATGCGGATCGGCAGATCACGCGTCGGCAGGGACACATACGTCCGCCCGTCACGGAACAGCAGCCCCAGCGACAGGACGTGCCGCAGCCACTCGCCCAGCGCGTCGGCGGGGACGTCGTGTCCGTCCCCGGTGAGCAGCCGGTGCAGCGCGGGCTCGGTCCGGCCGTCCTCGAGGCGGCGCAGTGCGGCGGCCTCCCAGCCGGTGAAGCGGTGGGTGCGGTGCGGCATCCCGTGTCGCCGGTCGTGGACCAGCAGCGCGCCCTCGTCGTCGGCCGCGTCCTCCATGAGCAGGCTCGATCCCGGATGCCCGGCGATCCACGCCTCGACGGCCTTCTTGAGCTCCGCCTCCGTCTCCCCACCGATGCCCGCGTCCTCCGTGTCGAACAGATAGACCAGGTCGGTGAGTTCGTCCTCGGGCAGGTCGTAGACGTGCTGGTACATCTCGGCCGGCCGGCGCTTCCCGAAGCCGAGGCCGGGGTCGGAGAAGTGCGGGCTGAACCGTTCGAGCTGGATGCGGTGGGCGCCGCCCGGCGGCTGGAGGTGGACGAGCGCGGGCATCTGCTCGATGACGGAGGCGTAGTCCTCGGCGGTCTCGCCCGGGAATCCGTACAGGTAGTTCCAGGTGCAGGTCAGCGAGTGGTTGTCGAACTCCCGGAGCGTACGGATGTTGCGGGCGCCGGTGACCCCCTTGTCCATGAGGTCGAGGACCCTGCTGCCCAGACTCTCGATACCGGGCTGGAGGAGCACCGCGCCCGCTCTGCCCAGCAGTTCGATCTGGCCGCGGGTGAGGTTGGACTTGACCTCGTAGTGCATCCGCAGGTCCCAGCCGCTCTCGGCGGCGAGCGGGAGGAAGTCCTTGAAGTACGCCATGTCGATGATGTTGTCGACAGTGACGACATCGAGGATGCGGTGCCGGCGCACCAGGCGGTCGACCTCGCTCCACAGCCGCTCCCCCGGTTTGGCGCGGAAGGCCATGGCGGAGCCGTTGAGGCCGCAGAAGGTGCAGTGGTGCTTCTCCCCCCACCAGCAGCCCCGTGCCCCCTCGACGACCAGCTTCGGGTACACGTACTCGATGACCGGGGACGCCTCCAGGGCCGCCTGCCACTGGTCGTAGTCGGGCGAGGGGATGTCGGCGGGCGCCACGGTCCGCCGGGTCTCCGTGTTGGCCCGGGACACCTCGCCGTCCCACCAGCACAGGCCCGGGACGTCCGCGGGCGGCGTGCCGTCGTCGAGGTGGCGCAGGAGGGCGGGGAAGGCGTACTCCCCTTCGCCGCGCACCACGTGGTCGACGAACGGGTGGTTGCGGTGCAGGGCGTGCCCCATGGGGCCGTCGCAGTTGCTGCCGCCGAAGACGATGACGAGTTCCGGGCGGCGACGCTTGAGTTCCTTGGCCAGGGCCAGCGAGGGCACGTTCTGCATGAACGTGGTGGTGAATCCGACGACCTCGGGATCGTCCGCGAGCACCTCGGTGGCGCTGCGGTCGATGAACTCGGCCGCGTGGAGCCTCATCTCGGAGGCCGTGTCGACGCAGATCCCACGGTCCGCCGCGTAGTCCCCGAGACGGGCGACGCCCCAGTCCGGGTCGTCGTAGAGCACGCCCGAGAAGACCCAGTCGCCGAGCCCGTGGAAGATCGAGTCGCTGCCGACCGCCTCGTAGTCGCCGGGCCGCAGGCGCCCGCCGGACCGCTCCAGCAGCAGCTCCGCGAAGCTCAGTGAGCCGTGGAACTCGCTCACCTCGTCGTCCGGACGGGCCTGCTGCAGCAGACTGTGCAGCAGGCCCACCTGGAGCGAGGGCAGATCGATCGGATGCCAGGGCATGGTCACCAGCCGAACGCGCACACCGCTCCCTCCGTGGACACCTGCCTCGGCTCCTCGCCCGGTCAGCGGGTCGGCCGCTTCTCCATCACGGCCGGTCGGCGGTTCGTGCGCTCTTCCTCGCGGATCACTGTCTTCTTGATGTCCATCGACGCGCCCTCCCGAACTCCTGTACGCAGCAAGGCCGTTCACCCTACGGACGGAGACGGGAGGGGCACAAGGGTGCCGTGCGCATCCTGTGGGCGCCCAGGCCCACGGGCCGGGTCACAACCGTGGGTCCACCGGCTCGGACTCCAGGGCGAGCACCCCGAAGACCGCCTCGTGCACCCGCCACAGCGGCTCACCCTCGGCCAGCCGGTCCAGGGCCTCCAGACCGAGCGCGTACTCGCGGATCGCCAGCGACCGCTTGTGATTCAGGAACCGCTGCCGCAGCCGGGCCAGATTGTCCGGACGCGTGTACTCGGGACCGTAGATGATCCGCAGGTACTCGCGGCCCCGGCACTTGATGCCGGGCTGCACCAGGCGACCCTCCGTACTGCGCACCAACGCCCCGAGCGGCTTGACGACCATGCCCTCGCCGCCCCGGCCGGTCATCTCCAGCCACCAGTCGATACCGGCCTGGATCGACTCCGGGTCGCCGGTGTCGACATACAGACGCCGGGTGGTCTGGAGCAGTCCGCTGCCGTCGTGCTCGACGAGCCGGTCGAGCAGGGCGAGCTGTTCGTCGTGCGGCAGTCCGGCGAGGCTGCGGCCCTGGACCGCGAGGATCTGGAACGGCGCCAGGCGGACGCCGTCCAGGCCGTCCGTGGTCCAGCAGTAGCGGCGGTACGCCTCGGTGAACGCGGCGGCGTCCGCTGCCCGTTCACGCTGGCGGGACAGCAGGCCGGCCACGTCGACGCCGCGGGCCGCCGCGCCCTCCAGCGCGGTCAGCGCGCCCGGGAACACCGCCCCGGAGGCGGCGCCGACCGCCGCGTACTGACTGCGCAGCAGCCCGGACGCCTTCAGCGACCATGGCATCAGCTCGGCGTCGAGCAGCAGCCAGTCCCCCGCGCCGGAGGCGCTATTGGATGCAGCGAACTCGGCCCACAAGCCGGCCGCATCGACCGCCGACCGCAGCCGGCCGAGGATCTCCTCGGTGACGGACACGTCGTCGAAGAACGGGCGGCCGGTACGGGTGTAGAGGGACCCGGTGGGGCCGTCCACTCCGAACCGCTTCCGCGCCGCCTCCGCGTCCCGGCACACCAGCGCCACCGCCCGCGAGCCCATGTGCTTCTCCTCGCACACGACCCGCGCGACCCCGTCCGCCGCGTACTGCGCGAACGCCTCGGCCGGGTGCTCCAGGTAGCCGTCGACGTGCGAGGTCGCCGTCGGTGCCATGGTCGGCGGCAGGTACGGCAGCAGACGCGGGTCGACCGCGAAGCGGCTCATCACCTCCAGCGCGGCCGCCGCGTTCTCCTCGCGGACCGAGATCCGGCCGGCGTGCCGGGTCTCCACCACCCTGCGCCCGTGCACGTCCGCCAGGTCCAGCGGCCGGCCGTCATGCCCGCCGGGCGCCTCGGACCTCAGCGGCTTGGCCGGCTCGTACCAGACACGCTCCGCCGGTACGTCGACCAGTTCCCGCTCCGGCCAGCGCAGCGCGGTGAGCTTGCCGCCGAAGACGGCACCGGTGTCCAGGCAGATGGTGTTGTTCAGCCAGGTGGCCTCCGGGACCGGAGTGTGGCCGTAGACCACCGCCGCCCGGCCCCGGTAGTCCTCCGCCCACGGGTAGCGCACCGGCAGCCCGAACTCGTCGGTCTCCCCCGTGGTGTCGCCGTACAGCGCGTGCGAGCGGACCCGGCCGGACGTCCGGCCGTGGTACTTCTCCGGCAGACCGGCGTGGCAGACCACCAGCCTGCCGCCGTCGAGGACGTAGTGGCTGACGAGCCCGTCGATGAACTCCCGCACCTGCTGCCGGAACTCCTCGCTCTCCCCCTCCATCTGCTCGATGGTCTCGGCGAGCCCGTGCGTGTGCTGGACCTTGCGGCCCTTGAGATACCGCCCGTACTTGTTCTCGTGGTTTCCGGGCACGCACAGCGCGTTGCCCGACGTCACCATCGACATCACACGGCGCAGCACACCGGGGCTGTCGGGCCCGCGGTCGACGAGGTCACCGACGAAGACGGCGGTACGGCCGTCGGGGTGCACTCCGTCGACGTAACCCAACTTGCCCAGCAGCGACTCCAGTTCGGCGGAGCAGCCGTGGATGTCGCCGATGATGTCGAAAGGGCCGGTGAGGTGGGTGAGGTCGTTGAAGCGCTTCTCGGTGACGATCGTGGCGTTCTCGACGTCCTCCACTCCGCGCAGGATGTGCACCTTGCGGAAGCCCTCGCGCTCCAGGTGGCGCAGGGAGCGGCGGAGTTCGCGGGTGTGCCGCTGGATGACCCGGCGCGGCATGTCGGCCCGGTCGACGCGGGCCGCGTTGCGTTCGGCGCACACCTGCTCCGGCACGTCGAGCACGATGGCGATGGGCAGCACGTCGTACTGCTTGGCCAGCTCGATCAGCTTCCTTCGGGCGTCCGGCTGCACGCTGGTGGCGTCGACGACCGTGCGGCGGCCGGCGGCCAGGCGCTTGCCCGCGATGTAGTGCAGGACGTCGAAGGCGTCCCGGGTGGCGCTCTGGTCGTTCTCGTCGTCGGAGACGAGCCCACGGCAGAAGTCGGACGAGATCACCTCGGTCGGCTTGAAGTGCCGGCGGGCGAAGGTGGACTTGCCCGAGCCGGAGGCGCCGATCAGCACCACGAGGGAGAGGTCGGTGACGGGCAGGGTGCGCCCCTTGGTGTCGACGGTCATGCGGCCTTCTCCTCCTTCGTGGTTTTGGTCGTGGCTGTGCTCAGGGAAAAGACGGCCATCTGGGTGGGCGGCCCCACCTCGGGGTCGTCGGGCCCGACGGGCGCGAACTCCACCTCGTAGCCGTGCCGTTCGGCGACTTTTCCGGCCCACTGGCGGAACTCGTCCCGCGTCCACTCGAAGCGGTGGTCGCCGTGCCGGACGTGACCGGCCGGGAGGGACTCCCAGCGGACGTTGTACTCGACGTTCGGGGTGGTCACGAGGACCGTCCGGGGTCGGGCGGCGCCGAACACCGCGTACTCCAGCGCGGGCAGCCGGGGCAGGTCGAGGTGCTCGATCACCTCGCTGAGCACGGCGGCGTCGTACCCCTTGAGCCGGTTGTCGGTGTAGGCGAGGGAGCTCTGGAAGAGCGTGACGCGCGAGGCCTGCCGCTCCCCCATGCGGTCCAGTTTCAGGCGCCGGGAGGCGATGGTCAGTGCCCGCATCGACACGTCCACGCCGACGATCTCGGTGAACCGCGGGTCCTTCAGCAGCGCCTGCACCAACTGGCCCTGACCGCAGCCGAGGTCGAGGACCCGCGCGGCACCGGACGCACGCAGGGCCGAGACGATCGCGTCCCGCCGCTGCACGGCGAGCGGGGTGGGCTTCTCGGCCTCCTCGGTCTCGGCCTCGACCGCGTTGTCGAGGTCCTCGACCTCGCTGTCGTCGGCCTCGGCCAGCCGGACCAGTTCGAGCCGCTCCATGGCCTGCCGGGTCAGCGACCAGCGGCGGGACAGATAGCGGCTGGTGATCAGCTTCTGCTCCGGGTGGCCGGGCAGCCAGCCCTCACCGGCCCGCAGCAGCTTGTCGACCTCGTCGGAGGAGACCCAGTAGTGCTTGGCGTCGTCGAGAACCGGGAGCAGGACGTACAGATGACGCAGGGCCGCCGCGAGGGTCAGCACCTCCGACTCCAGTACGAGGCGCACATACCGGGAGTCGCCCCACTCCGGGAACTCGCTGTCCAGCGCCACCGGGTCGGCGGTCACCGCCCATCCCAGCGGCTCGAAGAGGCGTCGTACGAGGTCCGGGCCGCCGCGGGCGGGCAGCGCCGGTATCTCGATGCGCAGCGGCAGCGGCTCCCCGGCGCGCTCGGGGCGGGCGGTGCACACCCCGCGCATCGCGCTGGAGAAGACGCCGCTCAGTGCCACGGCGAGCAGTGAGGAGGCCGCGTACGGGCGGTCGTTGACGTACTGCGCGAGGGCCGCGTCGGGGGCGCCGCCCCGGCCCTTGCCCTTGCCGCGCCGGACCAGTGCCACCGCGTCCACCTCCAGCAGCAGGGCCGCCGTGCAGCGTTCGGCGTCGGCCTCGGGGTAGAGGACGTGCGCCTTGCCGTAGGAGGTGGAGAACGCCTGCGCCCTGTCGGGATGCTTGTGCAGCAGGAAACCGAGGTCGGTCGCCGGGCGTTCCGGGGTGCCGGTGGTACTGATCGTCAGGAACACAGGGTTGCCTCGAAGGGGTCTGAAGTGCGGGCATGCGCCCGCGTGGGCCATGCCAACGTACAGACAACCTCCACACGGACACCTGTGATTTTCGCCGGGAAGTCCTCAGGACAGCTGCGACTGGACCTGGGCCGAGATCAGCTCCAAGTGGTCCAGGTCGTGCAGGTCGAGGACCTGGAGGTAGATCCGCTGGGTCCCGACCTCGGCGTAGCGGCCGATCTTCTCGACCACCTCGGCCGGGGTGCCCGCCAGGCCGTTGGCCTTCAGCTCCTCGACCTCGCGGCCGATCGCGGCGGCGCGGCGGGCCACCTCCTGGTCGTCCCTGCCGACGCAGACCACGAGGGCGTTGGAGTACACGAGGTCGTCGCCCTTGCGGCCGGCCTCCTCCGCGGCGGCGCGGACCCGGGCGAACTGACGCTCGCTGTCCTCGACGGAGGCGAACGGCATGTTGAACTCGTCGGCGTACTGCGCGGCCAGCCGCGGGGTGCGGGTGGCGCCGTGGCCGCCGATGAGTACGGGGATCTTCGGCTGGGCGGGCTTGGGCAGCGCCGGCGACTCCTTGAGCTCGTAGTACTTCCCGTGGAAGTCGAAGGTCCGGCCCACCTCCGTCGCCCACAGCCCGGTGACGATCTCCAGCTGCTCCTCGAGACGGCCGAACTTCTCCTTCGGGAAGGGGATGCCGTACGCCGCATGCTCCTCGGCGAACCAGCCGGCGCCCAGGCCGAGTTCGACACGGCCGCCGGACATCTGGTCGACCTGGGCGACCTGGATGGCGAGGACGCCGGGCAGCCGGAAGGTGCCGGCGGTCATCAGCGTGCCGAGCCGGATGCGCCTGGTCTCGCGGGCGAGGCCGGCGAGGGTGATCCAGGCGTCGGTGGGGCCGGGGAGGCCGTCCCCGGAGCCCATCCTCAGATAATGATCGGAACGGAAGAAGGCATCGAAGCCAAGGTCCTCGGTGGCCTTCGCCACGGTGAGCAGGGTGTCGTAGGTCGCCCCCTGCTGGGGCTCGGTGAAGATTCGAAGATCCATACCTCCATCCTGCCCTCTCGCCCTCCGCACGGCGTCATTGGTCCCACGCCAAGGAGGCCGTCATGTCCGACCTGCCTAGCCCGCCTCCCGCTCCGGCACCACGTGCTCCCGGTCCGCCAGCTTGCGCAGCATCTCCAGCACCCGGTCCCGTGACTCGTCCGCCGCGTCGATGGCCTCCATGCACTGCCAGTAGGTGCCCTCGTCGGGCGCGGAGCAGGCGATGCCGACGAGGGCGATGCCGACCTCGCCGAGCAGGCCGCCGAGGTGCAGGAGAGCCTGCCGGGCGTCACCCAGCTCGGTGAGCTGGGCCGCGCGCAGCTCACCCTTGTCGAGCTCCGGTGTGCCGAGCACGCCGCAGCCTCTGCCCGCCAGCTCGGTCAATCCCAGTGCTTCACCGCGCAGTTCGGGCGGTCCGGAGACCGCGAGCCGACTGCCGATCGCCTGGGCCAGGGCCTGCGCCTGCCACACCTCCGTCATGGTCTGAGTCACATCGCCGCTTGCCGCCAGGGCACGCCTGCTCGTCAGGATGAGCCGCACCGCATCCATGCGCTGCCCCCGTCTGTCCCGCCGCGCTCTCAGCACGTCGCCCGAACACCCTTGTCCACTACCCAGAGTGAGGGAGCGTGAGGCAAAAAGCCAGAGGAAGACGGAAATCTGCGGACAACAATTCGGATGCGGTTCAGATTTCGACTGCGGAGAGTGAAAGTGGATCCTGCGACTCCCCGCCCGGGCCGGGAGCCTGAGACTCCCCACCCGGAACCGGAGCGGGGTCAGGGCCCGTCCGGTGCCGGGAACCGCCGTTCGTTGCGGTCGATCTTCGCGTCGAGCGCGGCCAGCGGGTCGATGCCGAGCACCTCGCACAGCTGGAGCAGATACGCGAGGACGTCGGCCACCTCGTCCGTGACGCGGTGCGCGGTGTCGGGGTCGGACATGACGCGCGCCGACTCCTCCGGCGTCAGCCACTGGAAGATCTCGACCAGTTCGGAGGCCTCCACACTGAGCGCGGCCACGAGGTTCTTGGGCGTGTGGTAGCGCTGCCAGTTGCGCGCGGCGGCGAACTCGGCCAGCCTGCGCTGGAGCTTCGCCACGTCCAGGTCTTCAGTCACGCGTCAAGGTGTACCACCGTGACTCCGTCCGTCCCCTCCGCCCACGACGCGTCGCTCACCGCGCCGACCAGGCGGATGTGCCCGCGCTCGCACATCCGCGCCGCCAGCCGCAGCAGTTCGCCGCACTGCCGTGGGTCGAGTGCGCGGTCGAAGCCGTCGGCGAGCACGGTGAGCGTCTGCATGGCCGCGGGCACCTCGCCGGCCGGGTCGACCTCCAGGACGCCCGGCCCGGTGAGCAGCACCAGGGTCAGGGCGAGGTACCTCAACTCACCGTCCCCGAGCCGTTCGAGGGCGGTCCGGATGCCGTCGCCCCGGTCCAGCACCGCGCGGACCGTGCCGTCGCCGAGCGGTTCGGCGAGGACCTCCGCGACGGTTCCGGCGCATCCCGCGCGCACCGCGGCGACGAGCTGCGCATGCCGCCGGACGCACTCCGCGCGGGTGCGCCACAGGACGTCGGCCAGGTTGCCGCAGCCGCCGAACAGCCGCCCGGAGCCCATCGGCACGGGGAAGCGCATGCGTTCCGGCCGCGGGTCGCAGGCAAAGACGGAGCGCAGGGCGACGACCATCTGTTCGGCGGCGGCGAGGACGCGCCGCTGTCCGTCGGTCTTGCCGGCCACCCGCAGCGGCAGCAGCGCGGTGCCGAGCCGGTCGTCGGGCAGCGGGGCGCGGGTCACCGGCGCCGAGCCGGCCGTGTGCCAGGCGGCCTGTACGGCGCGCCGGCCCGGGTCGCGCAGAGCGGTCTCCAGCAGAACCACGCCGTCGGCCGACAGCCGCTCCCCCACGACACGCAGGTCGGGTTCGGCCTGGACGGCGACGTCGAGCCGGACCGGGCCCTCGGGGCCGTCGGCCGTACAGCCGATGCGGAAGCCGCGGCGGCGCTGGGCGTCGGGCCGGGCGCGTTCGGGCACGCAGGCGATCGGGGCGGGGAACGCCTCGCCGAGTTCGGCGCCACCACCGAGCCGGGCCAGCGCGTCGTACGCCCGCAGCGCACTCGTCTTGCCGGAGCCGCTGGGCCCCGCGAGCAGGGTGAGCGGGCCGAGCGGGAGTGCGGCACCGCGGTGTCCGGCGAAGGCGGAGAGTCGCAGCTCGGTGACGTGCGGCCGGTCCGGCGACCCGGGGCGGGGCGGGGTGG
>NZ_JBQQCE010000346.1:0-10733 GCF_052245645.1 Streptomyces sp. KR55
ACCAACTGGTCCTCTATACCGACGGACTCGTCGAAACCCGCCACCACCCCATCGACGAACGCCTCGACACCCTCCTCCACCTCCTCGACGCACCCGACTCCCCGTTGGAAGAAACCTGCGACCGGCTCCTTCACGATCTCCGGCACCCCGACAACCACGACGACGTCGCCCTGCTGATCGCCCGCGCACGGCACCGCACGCCGACTACACACCGCCGCCGCTAGTTGTGCTCTTTCAGGACGTTGGTTCCACGGCGTCCTCGGCGGCGAGCTGCTGTGAACGGGGACCGAAGGGGTTGTCGATGACGTACCGCCAGCGGCCGTCCGAGCCCCGCCGGGCGACGTCGGTAGCGGTGCCCTCGACGTGCACCGCCCGGCCGTCACGGCCGGTCCCGTCGATGGCCCAGTCCACTATCAGCAGCGCCAGGTCTCCGTTGCGGTAGACGTGCCGCGGACGGACCGAGATGGGGACTCCGAGCTTCTGCAGGCGGCCGTTGGCGGCGTGCAGGTCCGGGCCGGTCACCGGCGTTCCTGGCTGCGGGACCAGCACCGCCCCGTCCTCGTAGACCTGCGCCAACGCGGTGGCGTCGCCGCTGTTGAACCGCTCGGCGAACACTGCGGGCACCTCTTCGGGCCGATCGGCCAGTTCTCGCATGATCGACAGACGTCCTTCCGTGCCGGGAGAATCGAGTGCTCTACACGTTAGGAGGCGATCTCGTGGCTCACCGAACGGTTGGTCACCCGGCAGGGCTGCCCAATGACCCACACGCGAACGTTGCGGCGCCTACTCTCGCCTGCCCAGTGGAGATCACGCTGGCGGCCCTGCACGGCCGCTGGACGACGCTGGTGGTTCGCGAGCTGCTGCGCGGCGACCGCTCCTACAGCGAGCTGCGCGTGGCCCTGCCCACGTTGTCGGACAAGGTGCTGTCCGACCGGCTGGCACAGCTCGGCGAGGCCGGAGTCGTCGAGCGCGACCGTCGCCCGGGCTGGCCGCCGCGAGTGCGCTACGCGCTCACCCCGCGTGGACACCGTCTCGGCCCGGTCCTCCAAGCCCTGTGGGACTGGGGAGCAGAGGCCCCAACTTGAGACGGCGGGCTGAGATCAGCTGTGGGACAAGCCCTCTTCGATGACCGGCCCGGGAAGCCAGCCGTGACACCAGGGTGTGCGGTGTTGCCGCAGGCTTTCTCGGCGACACCGAGCAACACTCCTGTCACGCCCTGCCGGGAGCGATCACATCGTGATCACGCGTGCGGCACCAATCATGAGATGGCACATCTAGTTGATGCCGGCCACCGTGCAGAAGCCGCCGAGCCGCGATCGCAACCGCCTGCTCGCAACCGCAGCCGACTACTCAACGCACACAAGCCCGTGGTCGGCATTCGCCCGCATTGAACGTGGACTATGTGTCCGCGCCGGTTCCGGCGCGCAGCCGCCGCACACGGCGGGCGAGGACGAAGGAAAACGCGACCGGACGAGACAGCCGCATTTGTGCATTCTCGTCCGGCCGCCCGGAAAGGGCATCCCCAGTCGATGCCCCTGATGCTGACCGCTTTGCCAGGGTGCAGCCACCCTTACTCGCCCTCGGACGACTCCTCACCCTCGGCCGTCGGCGCCTCCTCCGCACTCGCTTCGGCTGCGGGTTGCTCGCCCTCGGTTGAGGGCGCCTCAGACTCCGCGGTCTCGCCAGCCGCAGGGGCTTCCGCCTCCGCAGCTGCCTCCGCCGTCGGTTCCTCACCCTCAGTCGGCGTCGCCTCAGACTCCGCGGTCTCGCCAGCCGCAGGGGCTTCCGCCTCTGCAGCTGCCTCCGCCGTCGGCTGCTCACCTTCGGTCGGCGTCGCCTCAGGCTCCTGAGGTACCTGCTCGGTGTCGCCCATGTGCTCACCTCCTTCCTACGGCGCGCAGTCAAGGAGTCCAGGCGCCGGTCGCCTGGGCAGGCACCCAGACCCTCCTTCAGTAGCTCACCTTTCACCCTTTATCTAACTTTTGTCCTATTCCTCGAGGGTGAGGATGTCAACGGGCCCCAGGCGAGAGGTTGGCAACGCGAGCACGAGGCGACCGGAACTCGCCATAGGAGTGCGCCACAGGTCCACAGGGGTACTCACAAAGGGTCCCGCGCGACACCCTCAGCCCCCAGGCCCTCCCGGCCCTTGAAACAGTCGATGCAGCCGACCCTCTCATCGGCCGCGCCGCCGTTGAGCCTCGCACCTGCCATGCCTACGGACGAAGACACGGCAACGACGCAGATTGGGGTCGCTCAGTTACGGGAGAATGGAATAGAAAGAATTATTGATCCGAAACTCAAAGGGTTCTATTCGAGGATGTAGCGGACGTGTGGGCCGCCGAAGTAGCCGCGGACGATGTGTGGCTGACGTTGACGCCGGTGGAAGAACCGGCGGGTCTCGGCGGCGAGTTGGGCCTGGTCGCGGGCCCGGCTGTGCATCGGAAGGCTCCGTTTGAGGTCGGCGTTGACCAGCTCGTCGGGGTTCAGCTCCGGCGAGTACGACGGCAGGAAGTGCAGCTCGATGCAGTCCGGGTGATCAGCGAGCCAGGCGCAGACCTTGCGGGAGCGGTGGGCGGAGTGGCCGTCCACGACGAGGTGCACCTTCCGGTCGAAGTGGCCCGCGAGCCGGTCGAGGAAGCGGCACATGACGTCGGCGTCGAAGGTCTCGGTGAAGACCATGAAGTGCATGCGGCCCTTGGTACTGATCGCGGACAACGCGTTGACCGAGAACCGGTTGCCCGTGCGGCGCACGACGGGGGTGCATCCCCTGGCGCCCCAGGTACGGCCGGTGACCTGGTCGGAACGGATACCGACCTGGTCGGCGAAGAGCACCTCGCCGCCCTCGGCCCTCGCCCTGGCCCGGATCGCCGGCCACGTCTCCTGCTGCCAGACGCGGACCGCTTCCGCGCCCTGCTCGACGGCCCGCTTGTCCGGGCGCTGAAAGGACAGGCCCCAGCGGCGCAGCTACTTGCCCACCCCCTGCTCGGTCAACCGCACCGCACCCGGTACAGCTTGGCGATCAGGTCCCCCACTGCGGCGCGCGTCCACAGCTGCCCAGCCAGCCTCAGGTCACAGGGGCGGTGATCGAGTACGGCCTGCCGGATCGCCTGCTGCTCGACCGCATCGAGAACCTGATGTTCGCCGACCCGGCGTCCGCGTGGCTGGGCCACGAGTGCCTCGCGCCCGCCGGCCAGCCACTTCGCCCACCAGTTGTCCACCGCCTTGAGCGAGACCTGGAACACCGCCGCGACATCCTCGCGAGTCCGGCCCGCCACCAACGCGGCCACCGCCCGCAGCCGAAGGGCCTCCTGCGCCAACGGCGACAACTGCCGTGCGTCCCCCACCAGTTCACTCACGCAGGGATCAACGACCCAGAACACCTACCGTTTCAGATCAATAGCCCCGAACTACCGCAGGGATCACGCAATGTCACCCCCGACAACCCAACGGAAAGGTCAGTAACGCAGCATGAGGCGGTTTAGAGCCTCCCCCCACAGGGCGGCTCTGAAGGGCCACAAAACCTTCATCTCCCACACAGCATCACTTCCAGAAGTTTCCTACGATCAACTCCCTTTCATGTTCAGGACACAAGACCAGGAAAAATGGAGAAACGCTGCTGGAGTAGAAGCGTGCCTTGAAGGGACGATCACGCGGGATCCATGCTGACGAGGTGCACCGGTGACGCGGAAGCGGAGCTTCACGGCGTGACGCTCCGCCGCAGGGCTGTGCGGCGTCAGGCGTGGTCGTTCGGCGGGGCGTACCCGTTGCGCTGATCACGGCGCCGACGTGGACCGGGTCATCGACAGTGCCGTACGGGGACGGCATGTCCGGGCAGTACATGATCAAGCTCGAAGCAGCCGTCACTCTGGCGACAGTTCCTTGGCCACGGTGCTGGCCCAATCGGCGAACGTGGTCCATGGAATATCCGGGTAGGAACGGTGCAGCGCCGGGATGTCGACTCGGTAGCCGGGCCCTTGAAGGTAGCTCCACATCGCGCCCATGTCCGCATTGCTTTCCCGGACGAGAGACAAGGGGACCTCCACGGCCTGGACGGGGCGGCCGAACAGCTGCTCCAAGGTCGTAGCCATCTGAAGAGGCGTGGGATCGTCGGACGCTACTTCGATCCTCCTGCCCAGGTGTCCGGGGCGGTCCGCGATCACTGCGGCAACCAGTGCGCCCAGATCGTCGCGGGCGAGCTGCTGCAGCGGTCGCTCTGGCGGGAGCGGCAGCTCCAGCAATCCCGATGCCACCGTCTGCAGGTCTCCCAGGAGATTGTCGAAGAAGTAGGTCGGCGCGACCACCGTCGCCGGCGGCCCTTCGCGCACAAGCAGCTCTTCGATCTGATGCTTGCTTTCAAAGTGCGGAATACCAGTGGACTGGTCAGCCGAGGCAACCGAAGCCAGCACCAGATGCGGCAGTTGAGACTCCACTGCGGCCTGCACGATGGCTCGTCCCTGCTGGACCTCAGCCTGCGGCCCCTCCTCGAACGGCGTCGTCACCGCGAAAGCAGCGTCCATACCAGCAAAGGCAGCCGCGAGCGACGACGCGTCTGCCAGATTCCCGGCTGTGACATCCACCCTCCCGGCCGCCAGAGCCCGGGCCCGGGGGCTGTGGGGATCGCGGACCACTGCCCGGACGCGGTAGCCGGCCCTGCGCAGCGCACGAACGACCGCCGAGCCCTGGCCGCCCGTCGCGCCCAGCACGGCCACCTGCAACGTCATGTGTCTGCTCCTTTGCAGCGGTCGCTTGCTTCCTCCGAGCGTCACCCCTGAACGTGCCCCTCACCACCGCAGGGCGTTGTTTCGGCACTCAATGCGGGTACTGCAGTCTGCGCGCCGGCGCAGCTCCCGGCTTCCTGACGGGCTGTGGGAGCCAGCTTCTGTTCCAGGCGGGCGGACAATGTCTCACACCGGCCTGGTTGACGCCCTGCGCCAACGTTCCGCGGTGTGCCCGCCGGGAGCGGCGCCGAATCCATCTCGCGCAAGAGATGCCGGCCCTCGTCCCCCGTTGGGTGGAAGGAGCATGCCGCGATCCGTGCCTCACGCAGTCATCGTATGCTTCAAGGCACGATTCGATGACACATCCAAACCGGGTAGTTGAGCGTATCTACGTGCAGCGATGTTAGGTTGCTAACCTATGGCTGAATCCAATCCCACGCCGCCATGCGCGCAGCCCCCCAACGGGGATTCTTTGCGGCTCCCCGCCGCCGGCGGGGCGGCGTCAGCTTGGATCACTCTATTGACCACCGAGCACTACAATCTCCAGAGTGCGCGTGCTGGCACAATTGGTGAGGCCAACGGCCGCGCCAGCATCTTCCTGGGGGCGGTGTCGGCCGCCCTTATCGCCCTCGGTTTCTACGGCCATGAAGGGCGCGACGCCGGTACCACCATCTTTCAAATGGTGGTGCTTTCATCTTTGGCCTTTCTGGGCCTGGTGACCTTCGTCCGATGCCTGGAAATCTCGATTGACGATTGGCATTTCTGCTTCCGGATCACGCGACTGCGCGCGATCTATACCGAGCTGGTTCCGGAGCTGGCGGAGGCTCTCCGCGCGGTCGCGGGATCAGAACAGGCCGTGGTCATGTTGACACCGCGCCTGCGGCCGTTTCAGCGGATGCTCAGCGTTGCTGGCAGCATCGGCGTCATCACCAGTGTCATCATCGGCGCGGACGCAGGCGTCTTGGTCTACGGCGTCGGCGCTCCCCTCGCTGCCGCTCTTCCGTCCGGAGCTGCGATCGGATTGATCATGGTTTGGGCCAGCGTACGTTTCCAGAGTGCTCGCTGGAAGGGTGCCACTGCCACAGGAGCCGCTCCGCCCGAATAACAAGGGGGAAGGCGTTGGCCGGTGCGGGCGAAGACCCTACCTGGGATACGGCTCCGTGGTGTTTCACCGCGCTGCTGTAAAAGGGCGCGAGAGCCGCTCGACCGGCACCGGTCCGCCTCGGCGCCGGCGTCGACACCTGGCGGGAGCGCTGCAGGACACGTGCCCACCTGGCGGTCGATCCCCGGCAGTCAGCTCTCGCCGGCCGGGGAGTGGCCACCTGGCCGATGGGGCTGCCACCTGGCGATCCTGCCCTTACGACGCTGCCCGTTCCGGCGGTGCGCCGCGCGCACCTGGCAGGGCTCCCGACCTGTCACCGTCGCTGCCGCTACGCAGTAGCGCCACCCTCTGGCCGCCTGTTGAGTGGCCTGTGCGCCGCTACCAGCCTCGGACGGTGGCGTGCATCTCCCACACGAGGATCTCCGCGCCCGCAGGCTGTTCGGCCGTGATGCGCTGGCCGCCGGTCGCAGTGAAGCGCACCGCGTCACCCTCCTGGAGTTCTCCTGTGCCCTCCAGGACGACATTGCCTCTTGGCACGTACAGATGGAGGAACGGGGCCTCGGGCAGCGCGACCGAGCCGCCCGCCGAGAGCCGGGCGGCATGCAGTGCGGCGTACTTGTTCCGGATGCGGATGGCGGTGGTGCCGGAGTGCTTGTCCATGCCGGAGGCGACTGTGGTCAGACCGCCGCGCAGGAGCTCGTCGTCGATCTCCAACTGCTCGTATCCCGGGGGGATCCCGGCCTCGTCCGGTACGATCCACATCTGCACGAAGTGCACCGGGTCGCTATGAGTGCTCCCGCCCTCCAGACGCCACGAGTCGTTCTTCTCCGAGTGCAGGATTCCCGTTCCCGCACTCATCCTCTGAGCCAGACCCGGGTAAATCAATCCGGAATGTCCGGTGGAGTCCTGGTGCACCAAAGACCCCTGCAACACCCATGTGACGATTTCCATGTCCTGATGGGGATGAGTCTCGAAACCGGTCCCTGCTGTGACGATGTCGTCGTTGCTCACCAGCAGAAGACCGTGATGGGTATTTTGCGGGTCGACGTGATGGGAAAAGGAGAAGGAATGTTTGGAATCGAGCCAGGACAGGTTCGTTTTGAAACGTTCCCGACCGCGCCGCACATCGACGGTCGGCTGCATGGCTGAAGTCAACGTCGGCCCCCGTCAGCAGGAATGTGAGTGGTCACAGCTTGGCCCTCGAAAGGCTCGGAACGGGGATCTCGGGAACGTGGTCGACGGAGGACCGGACATGGAGCTGAATGCAGTGCTGGTCGGCAATCTCGGCGCAGATCCCGGCCACTTGCTCACAGAGAGGACCCCCGAGGTCCGCTGCGGCCAAGGCCATGATCATCTTGTACTTGAGATCCTCCACTTTTCCTCCCATGCTGCCAGCTCATCAGATTCACGCTAAGTGAGCCCTCTGCGCCTCGCCAGCCGAACCGTGGCGGCATGCGGACGAGTCGGCCGGAAGGGTGCCCGGGGGGAGGGGTGTCAGCGGTTGCTATGGACGCCGGGGGCATGCCGAGGGCGGTCAGGGCGCCGATGACGCCATGGCGATGATGGCCAAGCGGGCATGGACGAGACATTCCGACAGCATGGGCGGTCAGTGCGGCTGGGCTTCCTGGCGCCCCGGCCGGGCGGGCTTGTCTGCCCGGCCGGGGCGCGCGGCCCCGCCCGTCGCGCGCGAGGAGCACCAGCGGCGCCCGATCCCCTCGCCCGCCGCCCGGTACCTGTCCCACCCACCCACTTCTCTGTTCTTCCTGCTGTGGGGCGTGGTCCGGGGGTGTAGAGGGGATGTCGGGCTCCCGGCCACGGCTGGACCAGCGTGGTGACCTGCGGGTTCGCGGGCAGGCGCGGCAGGGGGTGCGGTCGGTTGTCGGCCGGGTTATCGGAGGGGATTTGGGCCTGGTCGACGGAGGTGTTGTCGCTTCGTGACCGTGGTTGGGCCTTTGTGGTCGGTGGTCTGGTCGGGGCCGGCTGCTGCTGTGTCCGGTACGCGCGGCGCCTGGCAGGACGGCGCCGCACCGGACGGGAAGCGAGCAGATCCGTGATGATCAGCGTGGACGCGGGCAGCGGAGACCGGCTGGCGCTGGGCGTGCTGACGCAGTACCGGATGGCAACCACCGAGCAGATGCACCGGGTGATCGCCCCTGAAGTGCGCATCGAGCAGACGAGGTGCAGGCTGGCCAGACTGCGCGCCGAAGGGCTGGTCGACCGCATCACCCTGCCCCAGGCCGGACGAACCCGGGTGTGGTTCCCCACCCCGTACGGCGTGCAACTCGCCTCCGAATGGCCCGAGATGCACGGGCACCGGCCCTCCAGGACCGTCGCCGATCCGACCGCCGTCCGGCTGAAGGCCGGCCACACGCTGACCGTCACCGAGACCGCGCTCGCCTTCCTCGAGGACGCCCGCCGCCGCGGCGAGCTGTGCCAGCCGCTGGACTGGATCCCCGAGGTCCACCACCCGATCGGCAGCGGCGAAGCCGTCATCCCCGACGCGCTCCTGTACTACAAGCGCGGCCCCGCCGACGGCGACAACGGTCGATGCTGCGGGCGTTCGTGGAAGTCGACCGGGCCACCATGGGCCCCGAACGCCTCGCCGCCAAGCTGCCCGTGTACGAGCGCCTCTACCGCTACGTGCCCGTGGTCCCGGGGCGCCGGCCGACCCTCCAGGAACCGGCACTGGAGGAGTGGCGGCGGCGCTACCCGCTCTTCCCCCGCATCCTGTTAGTCCTAGACGGCACCGGACCCGCCGGTGTCGACAACCGGATCAGCGCCCTGCGCGCGGGGGCCGGGCTGCCGGGCCGCTTTCCGTACGACGTCCCCGTCCTCGCGGCGCCACTGGCCGACCTGCTCCACCACGGCCCCTCCGCACCCGTGTGGCGCCCCGTCCACGACCCCGACCAGCGAGTCCGCTGGACCGAATCCGGGCACCGGCAGACATGACACGCGGCCGCCCGCAGACGACGGCACGGGTCTGTACCCCGCTTCGCCCGCAGACCCTCCGTAGCGAAGTAGTCGGCCACCAGACCAGCACGTATCCGCCCCTTGTCGACCTGGTCAGCCGCGCGTCCGAACGCCAACGGCCAGCCGGTCGAAGCAACACGAGGAGCACTACGAGAGGCACCACGAGAGGCCCCACGAAGGACACCAAGAGGGGCAGCACGAGAAGCAACCAGCCGGGGCCAGCCTCTGCGGGCGTCGGCCGTGCGCTGACCAGCCGTGGTCGGGGCTGGACGCGGCACGGCCGGAGGCGTGGTCGGCCTCATGGTCGGCCAACCATGACGGCACGAGCGGTGCTTCGCGGGGCGTCCGGGCGGGTGATTTTCCCTCGCGTACGCGGGCGCAGTCCAAGCTGCATGAGTCCAACTTGCCTATTTCGAAGAGGTATTGACAGCTTTTCTGATGTTCTGTCATGTTCTGTTCGCCGCTTCGAGGCGAACAAGCGAGAGGTGATCTCATGGCACGAGTACGACTGACCGAGTACGACGCGACCCAGGCCACCAAGCGCCTGCGGGTGTCCGCGGCTGCCTTCCGGTGGGCGCGGTACATCGGGCTCATCCCTGACCCGGACGCGTCTTCCTGGCAGTGGTCGCGGGCCGCTGTGGAGGCGCTGGACGCCGACGCGATCCGGGCCGCGCTGCCCTCCCCGCCGATCTCCGGGGGCGCGGCGGCGGACCGGATCGCCGAAGCCCTGGGCACCCCGAACGTGATCGGCGAGAAGGCGAACGTGACGGCCTTCATGGTCCGGCGGTTCGTCGGTCGGGGGCTGCTCATCGACCTGAGTGCGAACCCCGACGGGACGCTGCACCACCCCGGCCAGGTCGCGGAGGTCTGTCAGCGTGATGACCTGGCGGAGCTGGTCGCCGCCGACACCCCGCTCGGACCGGAGCAGGCCGCCGCCCGGCTTCGGGTGCGCCGAGCCGACTTCGACCACATGGTGCGGCTCGGATGGGTCCGCTCGCCGCAGTCGATCGAGGTCCGCTTCGGCACGAGTCGGGCCGGGGCCGTTGATGTCGCGCTCTACACCACGGCGTCCGTCGACGCGGTGGTCGCCGCGCACCCCGAGGTCGACTGGGAGCAGCTGCGCGCGGTGGAGAAAGGCCGGCGGTCCCGCTCGCCGCTCTGCAGCCCGCCCCAGCCTGACGTTCCGCCCCGACCGATGACACCTCTTCCCTTCGGCTGCCGCGTGGGGAAGAGGTGTCATCGTCTCCGGACGGCTTGCCCACTGGGGCTGACCTGCCGGAATGGACGGTGTCCGGTTGGGGGGGCTCCCACCTCCGGTCCCACCTTCGGTCCCCCGCTGGAGGCAACCGTCCAGCCAACGGTTCAGCCGCCTGTCGGTGCAACCCTCTGTCCGGCCGCCGCGGAGCGCGGAAGGCTCGGGATGGGCCAGGCCGGGTTCCACCGCCAGGCCGACCACGAGGCGGCGTCGGCGAACGGGCCAGAGCGTTCCTCGAGCATCGCGAGGGCCTGGTCGCAGGCAGCGTCCACGGCCTGGTGCTCGGTGTCGGTGACGATGCCGAGCCGCCGCACGTGCGCGTACTCGTCTTCGTCCTTCCACTGCCAGCTTGTCAGGTCGGGGTCGACGACCAAGTCCACGGTGAGGTCGAAGGTGTCGAACCCATCGCCGGTCCGAGCGGTGGGGCGCTCGAAGTTCACGTACCAGTTCCGCAGCCCGCCGACGGTGTAGAAGGCATTGACGCTGAACCACGCCGCCGGCGGCTTCCACAGCAGCAGTTCGGTCTCCTGCCACACCGCGGCCGTCAGCTCCCACACGCCACTCGCCATCGCGTCGAACGCCTTGGTGCGCACCGCACGGTCGCCGTCCACACGGGCCTTGACGTACAGGGCGGGCCAGCGGATCTCGGCTCCCGGCGGACAGGCCGCCAACAGGGCCTCGCTCGTGT
>NZ_JBQQCE010000347.1:0-10730 GCF_052245645.1 Streptomyces sp. KR55
ATCCGCGGGAAGTCCCGGCCGATGATGGCACTCCGGCTGAAACGCCGGTCGGTGGTCACCGTCTGCACGTCCTCGTAGCGGGTGACGAGCCAGGCTTCCTCCTCCCCGTGCGGAAGACGGATCCGGGCGACAGGCTCCTCGGTCAGCAGCTGCTTGAGCTGCGGATCGAATGCGAGGGCTTCGGCGAATTCGAAGGGACAGTGCCGTACGTTCGAGCCGTGTTTCATATGCAGCTCCATGTGTGGGACATAGAGGGCAAACCGCAACATTCGGGCTGAACACGGCATTAGTACCCGATCGCCAGTGGACTTACACGCGCCGCTGCCCGCCCCCGTCGTGGCCGGCTACACCCACGACGGAGTCGTCGAAAGACGCCTTCGCGTACCTGGCCCGCCGCCACTCCGACGCCGCGACCGACGGACCCACCGAGCTCACCACCCCACGCCCGTCGCCGTGAGTGGTTGTTCGGTCCAGAGGATCTTTCCGGTCGGGGTGTAGCGGGTGCCCCAGGGGGCGGCGAGCTGGGAGACGATGAACAGGCCCCGGCCGCCCTCGTCCACCGTGCGGGCATGGCGCAGGTGCGGTGCCGCGGCGCCGGTGTCGTGGATTTCGCAGGTCAGGGTGTCGGTGCGGATCAGGCGGAGGAGTACGGGGGGTGTGCCGTAGCGGACGGCGTTGGTGAGCAGTTCGCTGACGATCAGTTCGGTCGCGTATGACGTGGTCTCGTCGACGTGCCAGGCGGAAAGGTGTTCGCGCGTGAAGGTGCGGGCCTGCGCCGGACTCGTCGGGTCGTGGGGCAGTTCGACGGCGGCCGCGTGGTCGGTCGGGAGGGTGCCTGTGCGGGCGAGCAGGAGGACGGCACCGTCGAGGTCGCGGTTCGCGGGGGAGGGCGTAGACGGCTGCGTCGCTCAGATCCCGAAGCGGGCGGTCGGGATGTGCGATGGCCCGGCGTACGGGGTCGGACGGGTCGGCGTCCTCCGGCCCGAAGGCTCCGGTGCGGAAGGCGAGCACGCTGCCCTCGTCGAGCGGGACCGTGGTGGCGGCGAACGGGACGGGCTCGCCCGCGCCCAGGGCGGCACCGTCCGGCAGGTCGGGGAGGAAGGTGTGGCCGTCGGGGCGGATGACCAGGGGGGAGAGGTTTCCGGCGCGGGCGAGCGTGCAGGTGCGCGTGAACGGGTCGTAGACGCCGTACAGGCAGTCGGCTGTGAGGGGCTTGTGGCGCGCGGCGTCGGCGGTCGGGAGCTCGGTGCGCTCCGCGGCCAGCCGGGTGACGGTGTCGTCGAGGCGGGCCAGCAGCTCGTCCGGATCGAGGTCGAGGACGGCGAGGGCGTTGATGGCCATGCGCAACTGCCCCATGGTGGCGGCGGTTTCGATGCCGTGGCCCGCCACGTTCCCGACGACCAGTGCGGTGCGCGCACCGGGCAGGGCGATGACGTCGAACCAGCATCCGCTGTTGCTGCCCGGCACGTGCACATGGGCGGTCTCCAGGGCCGGAGGGCTCGGCACCCGATGGGGCAGCAGGCGGCGCTGCACGGCCGACGCGATGGTGTGATCGCGCTCGTAGCGGCGGGCGTTGTCCAGGCTGAGCGCGGCGTGCGCGGCGAGGTCGGCGGCGACGGTGACGTCCCGCTCGTCGTACGGCTCGGATCCGTGCAGGCGTACAGGCTGAGCAGCCCGAGCACCGCACCCTGCAACGTCAGCGGAACGGTGAGCAGGCTGCGGGCACCGGCCCTCTCGATCATCAGGGCCTGCGCAGGGTCGGCGGACAGCCACTCGGTGGCGTCGCCCAGGTCGGCCAGCCGGGGCCGGAGGTCGGACAGGGAGCGTGCCTGCGGTGTGCGGTAGGGCGTGCTGCGCACGTCCCCCTCCGGCCGGGATGGCGTGGTGTCCGGCCCGCGTGCGGCCGCGCAGCAGAGCGGGACGTCACGCCGCAGCGGGGAGGGAGGTGGCTCCTCCCCGCGCAGGACGTCGTCCACGATGTCCACCACAATCGGATTAGCGATCCGTAACGATCCTGTGGCAGACTGTGACTCGCACGCCCGGCGCCCAGGCGACGTCGGGCACCCTCCTCGGTCAGGCCGCATATCCTGGCCGACCAGCGTCCGGAGGGACGTGTCACGCGGGCTGACGGCTCCTGCCGCTCAGCACCAGGGCACGAAGGCGATTGGCTCACACCTTGCGCAGCACTCGGGGTCACTAAGCCAATCAGAGACGCTGTACGTCCGGCCGGAGGGCGACCGCGACCTCGTCGCCCGCCCTCTCGTCGTACGCCTCACGGTCCACCGCACCCGCAGGTCCTCGTCCAGGACGTACCAGGTGGCGGGGGGCAGCGGAGCGGGCGATTCCAGGTCTTCGAAGTCCGACACGCGCTCTCACCACCTCGCCTCCACGATCCGCCACCGGCTGGACCACCGCATCCGGAAGGTGCCACCGAGGAGGGCGCGCCGGTGAGCACGGGCACGTCCTGGTGAGCAGTAACAAAAAGTGCAGTAGTGGATGAAATGCCGGACGGTTGTGCTTGTTCGCACCGCCGTCCGAGTAGGTGACGCATGACCGAGGCCGAGACCGCTCGGGACGCCGACGCCTCGCCGCGCCCGGCCAAGTTGTCCCTTCCCACGCTCACCGCGATGGTCGTCGGCTCGATGGTGGGCGCCGGGGTGTTCTCCCTGCCCAGCCGCTTCGCCGAGGAGACCGGCGTCGCGGGCGCGCTCATCGCCTGGTCGATCGCGGGCGTCGGCATGCTGATGCTCGCCCTGGTCTTCCAGACGCTCGCGATCCGGCGTCCCGACCTGGACGCGGGGGTGTACGCCTACGCCAAGGCGGGCTTCGGCGAGTACCTGGGTTTCTTCTCCGCCTTCGGGTACTGGGCGAGCGCCTGTGTGGGCAACGTGACGTACTGGGTGCTGATCATGTCGACCGTGGGCGCCGTGGTGCCCGCCCTCGGCGAGGGCGACACGGTCCTGGCGTTGGTGCTCTCGTCCATCGGTCTGTGGGGGTTCTTCCTGCTGATCTGCCGTGGGGTCAAGGAGGCCGCGGCGATCAACCGGATCGTGACGGTGGCCAAGGTCGTCCCCATCCTGGTGTTCATCGTCCTGGCGCTCTTCTACTTCAAGGCGGACGTCTTCGCGGAGAACTTCGGCGGCGAGGACTACGCCGGCTCGCTGTTCAGCCAGGTCCGCGGGACGATGCTGGCCACGGTGTTCGTGTTCCTCGGCGTGGAGGGCGCGAGCGTGTACTCACGGCACGCCAAGCGCCGGGAGGACGTCGGACGGGCCACGCTCCTCGGGTTCCTGAGCGTCTTCGCCGTCTTCGCGTCGGTCACCATCGTGTCGTACGGGATCATGCCGATGAGCGAGATCGCCGAGCTGCGCCAGCCGTCCATGGCCGGCGTCCTGGAGCATGCGGTCGGCACGTGGGGCCAGGTCTTCGTGAGCGTCGGGCTGATCGTCTCCGTGCTCGGCGCCTATCTGGCGTGGACGTTGATGGCCGCGGAGGTGCTGTTCGTCGCGGCCAAGGACGACGACATGCCGCGGTTCCTGCGCCGCGCCACACCCGCCGACGTGCCCGTGCCCGCACTGCTGATGTCCTCGCTGCTGTCCCAAGTGGTGCTGATCGTCACGCTGTTCTCCGAGGACGCCTTCAACTTCGCGCTCGACCTGACCAGTTCACTCTCCCTGATTCCCTACCTGCTCGCCGCCGCCTTCGCCGCGAAGATCGCATGGCCGCGCCGGCCGCCCGATGCCGGCCCGCGGCGCGGCCGCACCGGCGAGCTGGCCGTCGGCGTTCTGGCCACCGTCTACACGGCCTTCCTGCTGTTCGCGGCGGGGCCGAAGTTCGTCCTGGTGTCCTTCATCCTCTACGCCCCGGCCACGGTCCTGTTCGTCATGGCGCGCCGCGAGCAGAACAGACGCCTCTTCTCACCGCGTGAAGTCGTCATCCTCATCATCTCGGTCGCCGGAGCAGTGATGGGCCTCGTCGCACTGGCAGCGGGCTGGATCCACCTCTGACCCGGCCCGGCACATCGGCTTCCAGAAAGGCATCAGCTTCCAGAAAGGCACGACATGACAGCCCAGGACACCCCGTCCCAGCCCGCGTACGGCGTTCACTCGGAGGTCGGCAGACTGCGCAAGGTGCTGGTCTGCGCGCCCGGGCTGGCCCATCGCAGGCTCACCCCGACCAACTCCGACGACCTGCTCTTCGACGACGTCATGTGGGTGGAGAACGCCCAACGCGACCACGCCGACTTCGTCAGCGAGCTCCGCGAACGGGGCGTCGACGTCGTCGAACTGCACGACCTGCTCACCGACACCATGGCGATCCCCGAGGCGAAGGCGTGGCTCCTGGACCGCAAGATCGTCGCGAACGAGGTGGGCATAGGGCTGATCGACGACACCCGGGCCTTCCTGGAGTCGCTCGAGCCGCGCCGGCTGGCCGAGTATCTGATCGGCGGTCTCGCCACGACCGACCTGCCCGACGAGTTCCGCTCCGGGTATGTGGCCCTGGCCCGCGAGTCGGCCGGTGTCCGCGAGTACCTGATGCCGCCGCTGCCCAACACGCTCTACACCCGGGACACCACCTGCTGGCTCTACGGCGGACTGACCCTCAACCCGCTGTACTGGCCCGCCCGGCACGACGAGACGCTGCTGATGAAGGCGATCTACACCTTCCACCCCGACTTCGCGGGCTCCACCGTCTGGTGGGGCGACCCCGAACTCGACTGGGGCCAGGCCACGTTCGAGGGCGGCGACATCATGCCGGTCGGCAACGGCGTCGTCCTGATGGGCATGAGCGAGCGCACCTCACGGCAGGCGATCACCCAGGTGGCCAAGGCCCTGTTCGACAACGGCGCCGCCGAGCAGGTGATCGTCGCGGGCATGCCCAAGCTGCGTTCCGCGATGCACCTCGACACCGTGTTCACCTTCGCCGACCGCGATCTCGTCACCCTCTACCCGCGCATCATGGAGGCGGTGCACACGTTCTCGCTGCGGCCCGGCGACAGGGCCCCCGGCTTTGAGATCACCGACGAGGAGTCCCGTGCGTTCGTCGACGTCGTCGCCGAGGCGCTCGGCCTGCCCCGGCTGCGGGTCGTGGAGACCGGCGGAGACGTGTACGCCTCCGAGCGCCAGCAGTGGGACAGCGGCAACAACGCCGTCGCCCTGGAACCGGGCGTGGTGTTCACGTACGACCGCAACACCCAGACCAACGCGCTGCTGCGGCAGGCCGGCGTCGAGGTGATCACCATCGTGGGCGCCGAACTCGGCCGCGGGCGGGGCGGCGGACACTGCATGACCTGCCCGATCATCCGCGAGCCGGTCGACTTCTGAGGCGCTGCGACCGCCGCTGCCCTGCTCCGTCAGCGGCAACGCCCGGCTTGGGCGCGGGCGGCACCCCGCCGGCGCCGGGATGCCCCTGCGTCAGCCCAGCAAGTGACCGTTCGGAGCCATCGCCGCCCCCTCGTACTCCGGCAGCACCACCACATCCACGCCCGCCCGAGCGAGCGCCCCGCTCCCGTCGGCCCCGGCGACGAACGTGTCCGGCTCCCGCCAGGCCGTCACCACCCGCCGCACCCCGGCGTCGAGGATCAACCGCGCACACGGCCGCGGCCGTGAGGCCCGGCGCACGCACGGCTCCAGGCTGCTGTACACCGTCGCACCGGCCAGCCTCGGATCGCCGGGGTCGATCTTCGCCAGCGCGGCTTCCTCCGCGTGCACGACCGGATCCCCGGCCTCCCGCGAGTACCCCCGCGCGAGCTCGGTGCCGTTGTCCGCGACCACCACGGCCCCCACGCTGAACGCGGTCTTCGACGGAGGGCACTGCGCGGCCAGTTCACAGGCGAGCGCCAGCCAGTGCCGGTCGGCAGCCGACGGCAGCCCGCCGACGCCCGGTGCGGTGGGCTCGTAGCGCATGAGAACGACGTCACCGATGGGCCGCGTCTCCACCAGGCGCAGCCGCCCGCCCTGATACGGGCCGGGCCCGAAGAGCCGGGGCGCGTCCGGGTCCCCGACGAACAGCGGGGCGAGGACGAGGTGCAGTTCGTCCGCGAGGCCGTCCCGCAGCAGCTGGGTGTGGACGGTCCCGCCTCCTTCGACCATGAGCCGCCGCACTCCCCGTACGTCGTGCAGATGCTCGAGCAGCGCCCGCCAGTCGAGGTCGGGCCCGAGCGCCACGACGTCCGCGGCGAGGTCCGCCGCCCGGAGCCGCCGGGCGCCCTCCGTCGTCGTGTAGACGATCTTCTCCCCGCCCGTGTGCCAGAACCTGGCGGCCGGGTCCAGGTCCCCCGAGCCGCTGACCGTGACCTTCAGCGGATACTCCGGCTTCCCGGCGGCCACGCGGGCGGCACGCCGCTCGGGCGAGTTGACCAGCAGCCGGGGGTTGTCGGCGCGGATCGTGCCGGCGCCGACCAGGATGGCGTCGACCGAGGCCCGTACCTCGTCGACCCGGTCGAAGTCGGCGGGGCTGGAGAGCAGGAGGCGTTCGGGGCCGGTGTCGTCCAGGTAGCCGTCGAGGGAGACGGCGGCGGACAGCAGGACGTGGGGGAGGGGCATCGGCGCACCCATCTGGGAAACGGCCGGGACGGCCGGAGACGGCGGGGGCTTGGTTCAAGTTTTAAGCAAAACTACACTGGTCGTATGACGACTCGCTGGCTCACCCCCGAGGAGCAGCGCGCCTGGCGCGCGTACATCGCGGCCGCCCACCTCGTGGAGGATGCGCTCGACCGGCAGCTCCAGCAGGAGGCCGGCATGCCGCATCTGTACTACTCCATCCTGGCCAACCTCTCCGAGACCGACGAGCGCCGGCTGCGCATGACCGACCTCGCGGAACGGCTGAAGATCACCCGCAGCCGGCTGACATACGCGGTGACCCGGCTGGAGAAGGACGGCCTGGTGCGGCGGGAGGAGTGCCAGTGGGACAAGCGGGGCAGCGTCGCCGCCCTGACGGACGAGGGGGCGGCCGTCCTGGAGCGTACGGCGCCGGGGCATGTCGAGACGGTCCGCGCCCTGCTCTTCGATCACCTCACCCCGCAGCAGGTGGGCCAGCTGGAGGAGATCTTCACGGGCGTCACGCGGGCCCTCCAGGGCGACGACCCGCAGAGCGCGCCCGCCGATGTCCCCTGGCTGCGCCGCTCGTCACCCTGTTCGTGAGCCGCGTCACATATCGCCAGTCCCACCTCATCCGCGTTGCTTCAAACTTCAAGCATGGGTAGGGTCCCTGATCGAGGGGCTGCTTCAAAACTGAAGCAGCTTGTACGGAATCGGAGGCCCGCATGCCCGACTTCCCCGCCGCCACGCCGCGCGCCCGCGTCCGGGTACCGCTGCGCTTCCACGACGGCTACAGCGTCGACGCCGAACTGGTCACCTTCCACGGCCTGACCGACGGCCAGGAACACGTGGCCGTCGTCCTCGGCGATCCCGGCCCCGTGCCCCTGGTCCGGCTGCACTCCGAGTGCCTGACCGGCGACGTCTTCGACTCCGCCCGCTGCGACTGCGGCCCCCAGCTGCGCGAGGCGGTCGAGCGCATCGCGGCCCGCGGCGGCGTCCTGCTCTACCTCCGTCAGGAAGGCCGCGGCATCGGCCTCTACAACAAGCTCGACGCCTACGCCCTCCAGGATCAGGGCCTGGACACCTACGAGGCGAACACCGCCCTCGGCCTCCCGGAGGACGCCCGCGACTACACGTCGGCGGCCCAGATGCTCCAGGCCCTGTCCATCACGGACCTGGACCTGCTGTCCAACAACCCCGACAAGGCCGACCAGCTGCGCACGCTGGGCCTCACGGTCCGCGACCGCATCCCGACGGGCGTCTTCACCACCGCCCACAACGTCCGCTACCTGCGCGCCAAGGTCCTGCAGACGCAGCACACACTGCCGCTCGGCCGGCTGACCGAGCTGAACGCGGGCTGAACGGCCGGGTCGCCGGGCGGAGACAAACCCTGGCGCGACCGGCCCCGCGGATGGCGTACACTGGTGTCATACCGACGCGGGGTGGAGCAGCTCGGTAGCTCGCTGGGCTCATAACCCAGAGGTCGCAGGTTCAAATCCTGTCCCCGCTACTGAAGGCCTGAGGCCGGAATCCAGTTCATGGATTCCGGCCTCAGGCGTTACCGGGCATGACCGAGGGTTACCGGCATGTCATCCGGTCGGCCCAGCCGGCTCGCCCCCCGCCCCCGCTCCGGAAAACCTGGACGGACGAGGTGGTGCGTGGACGTGCGTGGCGGGAGACGAGGGTGCGGCCTGCGGAGGCTGACGGAGAGGTGCCGTACGCCCGAGGGGGCGGGCGGTTGCCTGAGGAGACGGTCCCCGGCCGCGGGCTCGGCGGCGAAGCCGCGCACCTGCAGGCCGGCCGGAGCGAGACGCGGCGGATCTCGTACGCGCGCACCTTCGTCCGGGCGCTCCCCGCACTGCTGATCGTCATCGGCGGCGTCTACGACTACCTCACGCCCCGCCCCTACACCGCGGTCCCCCTGTTCACCGCCGCACCCCTGGTCGCCGCCCCGCTGCTGTCCCGGCGGGCCACGATCCTCACCGGCATCGCGTCCGTCGCCGTCGTGCTCGGGCTGCACATCCGGTACGGCACGGCGTTGCGCGTCGACGCGCTCACCGAGCTCGTCACCGTGGCGACGGTCGCCGTGCTGGCCGTGCTCATCAATGTGCTGGTACGCCGCAGCCACACCCGGCTCGACTCGGCATGGAAGATCGCCGAGACCGCCCAACGCGCGGTGCTTCCCGAACCCCTCGGGCGGATCGGCGGCTTCGACATCGCGGCACGCTACGAGGCGGCCCAGGCGGACGCCTTCATCGGCGGCGACCTGTATGCGGTGCAGGACAGCCCGCACGGCGTACGCCTCGTCGTGGGCGACGCGCGGGGCAAGGGGATGGGCGCGGTGGGGGCCGTCGCCGTGGTCATCGGGGCGTTCCGGGAGGCCGCCGAGCAGGAGGCGACGCTTCAGGGGGTCGCCGAGCGGCTGGAGCGGGCGCTGACGCGCGAGGCCGCGCGGCGCGACGGCGTCGAGGCCACCGAGGGGTTCGCCACTGCCGTACTCGCCGAACTGCCGCCCGATGACGGGGTCGTACGGATCCTCAACCGCGGTCATCCGCCGCCGCTGCTGCTGTGTGCCGACGGCACCGTACGTCCGCTGCCCGCCCGCGAACCCGCGCTGCCGCTCGGCATGGGCGATCTGGGCGCCTGGCCGGCCTGCGTGGAGGAGTCCCGCTTTCCGGACGGGGCGATGCTGTTGCTGCACACCGACGGCCTGTCCGAGGCCCGCGACGCGCACGGCAGGTTCTACGACCCCGCGGCGCGGCTGGCGGGCCGCACCTTCCGCGGACCCGGCGAACTGCTCCGCGTCCTGGCCGAAGAAGTGCGCCGGCACTCCGGGGGCGGGATGACCGACGACATGGCTCTGCTTGCCGTACGACGACCGTCACCGGACGTGACCGGACGTACGCCCTCCGCATAACAACTGACATACAGTCAGAAACAGGGGAGCCCTTGAGTAGCGGTCAACTCGCCCGATTTTCGCCGCTCATGACCCTGTACGTCCGGCCGGAAATCGTTAAAGATCAAGTGGAACCGCTTGGAATTCATGCCCCGCTTCTATTAACGTCCGATAACGCAGCGCGGTCGTCCCAGCCGTCACAAGAGTCGGCTCCGTGCGCACGCGCCGAATCCCGCAAGGGAACCGGGGAACCACCAACTTGGGGTGAATCGGGTGTAGGTCACCGTGGCAACACGGCTGATTTACGCGCGTAGGAGACCTTCCTGCTCCGAACCCGTCAGCTAACCCGGTAGGCGAGAAGGAAGGAAAGGAGTACGCCTACGTGGCGTCCAACCGGCCTGCCCCAGAAGCCCCCTTCGTGCCGGCCCAGCGCTCCGGCGACACCGTCGTCTACGGCGGGCAGCGCACCGACGAGGGTCCCTGGGAGGAGTGGAACCCCACCGCGGAGTCCCTCCGCCCCGTACGCGGCCGGCATCGCGTCTCCAAGCAGCGCGGCGGTGGACTCGCCCGCAGCTCCACGGTTCTCGGCGTCGGCGTCATAGCCGCGGTCGGCGCGGGCGGCATGGCCAGCGCGCAGACCGGCAAGCCACCGGTGTCGATCTCGATGCCGGACCTGCCGGCCGTGGGCTCGCTGATCTCCGACGACTCCGCCGACTCCGACACCTCCGACGAGACCGCCACCGCTCCGCTCAGCAGCCTCGGCGTGACCACCGCGGACACCGCCCAGGGCACCACCGACGCCGGTGAGGCGCTGCGCGCCCGCATCATCGCCCAGGCTGAGCAGCAGCAGGACCAGGTCGACACCAAGGCCGCCGCCGCCACCGCGGCCGCCGCCGAGAAGGCCGCCGCCGAAGCCGCCGCCAAGGCCGAGAAGGAGGCCGAGGCCAAGGCCGCCGCCGCGAAGGCGAAGGCCGAGGAGGAGGCCCGCCAGAAGGCCGAGGCCGAGCGTCTCGCCCAGCTGGCCAGGCAGTACGCGCTGCCGACCTCCTCGTACACCATCACCTCGAGCTTCGGCCAGGCCGGTGCCCTGTGGTCCTCCGGCTACCACACGGGCCTCGACTTCGCCGCGCCGACGGGCACGCCGCTCAAGGCCGTGCACAGCGGCACGATCACCGAGGCCGGCTGGAACGGGTCGTACGGCTCCAAGACCGTCCTCACCCTCAACGCCGGCCCCGAGCTCTTGTACCCCCACCAGTCCTCACTCACCACCAGCGTCTGCCCCGAGTTCAACACGG
>NZ_JBQQCE010000348.1:0-10721 GCF_052245645.1 Streptomyces sp. KR55
CCCTCGGCGCCACCGTCGTCATGGTCACCCACGACCCGGCCGCGGCCGCCTGGGCCGACCGCGTGCAGTTCCTCGCCGACGGCACCTTCGCCGGCGGCCTGGAGCGCGGTTCGGCGGAGCAGATCGCGGCGCGGATGGCGATGCTTGCCGGCCGTACGGGCGCGATGGCCGGGGCCGCGGCATGAGGAGCTTCACCCCGAACGGCCTCGCTCGCGCGGCCGTACGCTTCAAACCCGCGTCGTTCGCGGGCACGTTCGTCGCGCTGATGATGTCGGCGCTGATCGTCGCGGCCTGCGGCATCCTGCTGGAGACAGGCGCCCGCGCCTCGGTGCCGGCGGAGCGGTACGCGAAGGCGCCGGTTGTCGCGGCTGCCGACCAGTCCGCGCGACTCGTCACCGGTAGCATCGACGGCCCCTCGGAAACCGCGTACCCGCTGCCGGACACCGCCCGCGTGGACGCGGGGCTCGCGGCGAAGGCCGCCCGGTCGCCGGGCGCCGAGGCCGCGGTGCCGGACTTCACCTTCCCGGTGCGGCAGGGCGACGGGGCGCTCACCGGCCACGGCTGGGGCTCGCACGCCTTCACCGGTACCGCGCTGTCCGCGGGCGCCGCGCCGCGCGCGGGCGAGGTCGTGCTCGACGCCGCCGCGGCCCGTACCGCGAAGGCCGATGTCGGCGACACCGTCCCGCTCGAAACGGCCGCCGGCCGCGCTGACTTCCGGGTGTCCGGGCTGGCCAAGGCAGGGACGGGTGACACCGCAGCGGCGGGCGCGGCGGTCGGCGGCAAGGCCACGGCCTGGTTCGCCGACGCCGAGGCACCCGCGCTGGCCGGGCACCCCGGCAAGGCCGACGCCATCGCCGTGCTGGCCGCGGACGGCGCCGACACCAACGCCCTCGCCGCCGCCGTCGAGAAGTCCCTCGCCGGCTCCGGCGCGCAGGTGCACACCGGTGACGGCCGCGGCGAAGTCGAGGACCAGGGCCTGGCGTACGCCAAGGAGACGCTCACCGGACTCGGCGGCTCTTTCGGCGGGATCGCCACCCTGGTCGCCGTCTTCACCGCGGCCGGCACGGTCGCCCTGTCCGTCGGCCAGCGCATCCGCGAGTTCGCGCTGCTGCGCGCTGTCGGCGCCACCCCGCGGCAGATCCGCCGCGCGGTCGCCGCCGAGGCGCTGCTTGTTGCGCCGCTCGCCGGGCTGGTCGGGTGCCTGCCGGGGATCGCGCTGGCGAGCTGGTGGTTCGGGCAGCTGAAGGACCGCAGGGCCATCCCGGAGGCGGTCGATCTGCACCTCTCGTGGATCCCGCTGCTTGTCGCCGTCGGGACCGGGGTGCTCACGGCGCTCGGCGCCGGCTGGATGGCCGGGCGCAGGCCTGCGAAGATCAAGCCGGGGCAGGCACTCACCGAAGCCTCGGTAGAGCGGCTGCGGCCGGGCATCGTCCGTACCGTCCTCGGGCTGGGCGCCCTCGGCGGCGGCGCGGTTCTCGCCGGCGTCGCCGCCTCCGCCGCCGGTGACGACGCGGCCAACGCCTCCCTCGGCGTCGTCATGCTCTTCATGCTCGCCGTCGCCCTGCTCGGCCCGCTGGTGGCCCGGCTGTGCGCAGCGCTCTTCGGCCTGCTGCTGCGCGGCGGCGGCGCCACGGCGTCGCTGGCCGCCGCCAACTCCCGTACCAACGCCCGCCGGTTGGCCTCCGCGATCACCCCGATCGCGCTGGCGATGGCCTTCGCCTCGACGCTCGTCTTTATGCACACGAGCGAGAGCCAGGTCGCCGCGGAACAGCTCCGCGAGGGCATCACGGCGGACCACGTCGTCACGGACCCGGCGGGCCTGCCCGCTGGCGCCGCCGACCGGGCCGCCCGCGCTCCCGGCGTCGATGCGGCCGTGAGCCTGCTCGACACGCAGGTGCTGGTGCCCGTCGACTCCGGCGGCGAGGCGTCGCTGCAGGGGTCGGCGACCCAGGGCATCTCGGGCTCCGGCGCCCAGCTCGCCAAGGTGCAGGACCTGGACGTACGCAGCGGCAGCCTGGACCGCGTGGGTCCGGGCCGTATCGCCATCGACAAAACCCTCGCCACCTCGGCGAAGGTCAAGGTTGGCGACAAGCTGCCGCTCTACCTCCCCGACGGCACCGAGGCCCGCCCGGAAGTCGTCGCGGTCTACGGCCGCGGCCTGGGCTTGGCGGCGGTGACCATGGACCGCGCGTCCCTGGCCGGCCACGTCACGTCGGGCTTCGACAGCACGCTGCTGGTACGCGGCGGCGACGCCAAGCCGCTCGCCGCACTCGGCAAGGTCACCGACGCCTCGGGCTACGCCGTCGAGCAGAACGTGGACCGCGAACTCGGCGCCTGGGCCAACTACACGATGGCTGCCGTCCTTGGCGGCTTCGCCGCCATCGCCGCCGTCAACACCCTGGTGATGACGGTCCTGGACCGCCGCCGCGAACTGGCCACGCTCCGCCTCGTCGGCTCCACCCGCCGCCAGGTGCTGCGCATGCTCCGCTGGGAGGGCCTGCTGGTATCGGTAGCGGGCGTTGCCCTGGGCACAACCATGGCTATGATCACGCTGACCCCAATGATGCGCGGCCTGACGGGCGAGTCCCCACACGTACCCCCGCTGCTATACGCCACATTCGCCGCAACCGCGGTATCCCTCGGCCTCCTCGCCGTAACCCTCCCGGCCCGCGCGGCACTGCGCGACCGGGAGGCCTGAGATCATGATGTGTAACCGGCGCTTCGTGCCGGGAGATCGAGTGCGGCCGCGAGGGGAAACGGATCATCCCGAGGACCCGGTCGGTACGGTGCTGACCCGGGTCGCCACGGGGGAGCTCCTTGTCGATTTCCCACTCGCCGGCGGCGAGATGTACCTGGACGAAGAGCTCGACCTGAGCGGCGTTCATCCTGAAGATGCAGTGACAGCTCTGGCGTGAGTGGTTGAGGTCGTGCTTGTGCTGGTCGTAGGGGCCTGTCTGGCGTGGAGATCGTCTGTCAGCGGGCAATCTCGCGCTGGTTGAGGATCATCAGCGCGCGTACGAGTCGGGCGGCCCAGCGCACGTCGAGGCGGAGCTTGGTCAGCACCCGCCAGTTCTTCAGGTGGGCGAACGCGTGCTCGCACACGGCCCGCTCTGCGGCGATCAGCTGGTTGACCTGCTTTTTGGCGGGCGGGAGCTTCTTGCCCTTCGGTTTCTTGTAGCCGGTGATGATCGCCGGGTCGCCGAGGTTGTTGTCCAGGCCGACGAAGCCGAGGTCGGTGATCGCGGCGAGACCGGCCTCGCGTAGTCGGCCGGGAAGGTCATCGTGGCGGCACGCGGTGATTTCCGAGCCGCGGGCCGGCCGGGCCGTGGAGGTCCACAGCAGCCGGCCCTTGCAGTCGGTCAGGGCGATGACCAGGAGTCCATGGCGTTTGTGCTTCGCTGACCAGCGGCGTTTGATGTCGTGGCCGGTGCGGTGCTGGGTGGGTATCAGCGATCCGTCGAGCAGCACGACGCTGCCACCCTCACGGGCGATTTTCGCCAGCACCCGCTCCAGCCGCGGTGCTCGTGCGGCCAGCAGCTCGATCATCTCCTTCAGCCACCGGTCCACGGTGGTGCGGGAGATACTGTTGCCGTCGGCGAGGTCGGCCAGGCGCTGGTCATGCCTCAGCGCGGCCAGCACGATCATCGCGATCCTTCCGGTCGGCAGCTTCCGCCGGCGTGAGCGGATCTTCTTCAGGCGGGCGCCGAGAAGCCCGGTCGGACAGCGCAGGGTCTGCGTGGACAGCGGCAGCCGGCACTGGTGGACAAGCTCGGTGTGGTCCCCGGCCGGGGCGAGTGTTGTAGGCATACCTCCTCAACCCGAGCCGGGGACCGCCTGGTTACGGCCGTCGGGGCGGGACAATCACGGCGGGCGTCACGGCCGGACGGTGAAGGTGCCGTTCGGCAGCTTGTGCAGCCAGCCCCGCCCGGCCAGCTTCCCGCGCAGCGGTTCCAGCCGGCCCGGCACCGAGGCGTCGATCCCAAGCTCGGCGCCGACGTCCTTGACCATCGCCGGCCCGCCCGCGGCCTTCACGATGCCGAGCATCCGCTGGTAGTCGGCGGGTAGCGCGGACACGTCCGGTGCATCGCTGCAGTGCGGCACCTTCAGCACCGACCGGCCCGCAACCTGCACCTGCTGCCCTGTCCCGACATCCTGCCCGGCGGCGGCTTCGGCCTCCTGCTCGTACAGACGCCGCAAAACCCGCTCCGCGACCGCGAGTTCCTCGCGCTCGGCGTCCACCTCGGCCGGCTGTTTGGCCAGTGACTCGGCAAGCTGGTCCAGCTCAGCGAGGCGAGCTGCGATCTTCTCCAGCGACGACAGGGTTCCCCTCCCGAACAGCACGACACCCCCTGCCCGGGATCGTAGGAGCCCCTTCGTCCACGACACCGCCGAAGCGGGAAACCCCATCCGCGACACGTCAGATGATCTACGTTTCAGCCTCCCGCCCCCGACCAGCGCGAGAACACCAACCGGCGCTCACGCCAAAACCACTGACCAGCAGAAATCAGGGTGTGCACCTCTCTCTGATCACGGGTTCCTCGGTCAGCGGTATCTGGCCGCGTTGTCGGAGATAGTTGGCCACTCCACCATCGGAAGCCCGAGGCTCCGTCGGCTCAGTGCCGCAAGTGATGGGGTGGTGGATTATCAGGATGATGGCTGCTCAGGTGACGAGGGCGCCGGGCATGTCGAGCAGGGCCGTCGAATATTCCGTGCCGTGCTGGTCGCTGGACGTGCAGACTCGTTCCATGGTGGACATGTGGGCGTTCCGGGACGCAGTCAGCCGCTGGGCGGCCGGCGGTCCCGGCGGACCGGCGAGTGATCTGGCTGTGCAGCTGGGGCTGCGGACGGCGGTGCTGCTGGAAGGACTGAGTGATCTCGCGGCCGTCGAGGCGCTGGCCGCACGGCGTGGCCGGGACCTGGCCGCAGAAGGGGTGGGCGTCGTGGCGATGGGTGGGGCGATGAGCGTCGGCCGTTACGCCGGTCTTCTCGGGCCGCCCGGTCTTGGCCTGCGCCTGAGCGGACTGTGCGACGAGGGCGAGCAGCGCTTCTACGACCGCGGCTGGAAGCGGGCCCGGGCGCCGCATCGGGGCTTCTTCGTGTGCGTGGCGGACCTGGAGGACGAGCTCATCCGCGCGCTGGGCACGGCGCGGGTCGAGGAGATCATCCGGGCCGAGGGCGACCTGCGTGCCTGGCAGACCTTCCTGCGCCAGCCCGCGCACCACGGTCGGCCCCGGCAGCAGCAGCTGCGGCGCTTCCTCGGCACGAAGAAGGGCCGCAAGATCCGCTACGGCCGTCTCCTGGTGGAATCCCTCGACCCCGAACAGGTGCCGGCTCCGCTCGACGACCTCCTCACGAGCCTGTGACCGACGCACGAAAACGCAGTCACAGCCGCTTCGGGTGCTTGCGACTTTTCTGCGTAGGTGACACTTGGTCGCGATGATTGACGCCCAAGGGCAATGGGTGGTCCTGCGTCGATGCGCGCTACGGCGAGCAGTGCCCGGTTGTGGGCAACTTGACGGAGGCGGGCCGGAAGACGAACCGACGGGTGGATGTCTCCCTCCCGCGCTCGGAGAGCTGGCAATCTGTCGAAGCGAGGAAGCCGCCGTGTAGGGTCTCAAAACTCGCTGCATAATCTCAGCGAGAACTGCACGGCGGCGGCACTTATGCCGCCGCCGTGAGACTCGCAGGTCGGAGCGTCACCCATTCGGGCGGCGATAACAGTGATCCATCCCGCCGCGTTCGCTGCCCTGGCACCGTGGCTGCACAGGAAGTTGATGTGTGGCTGGGGGTGTGTGGTGGGGGAATTCGCTGCGTCTGTGAGTGTCCGCCCCGAGGGGCGTGCGGCGATGGAGGACCGGGCCTGGAGCGAGGTGTCCGTCGAGCTCTTGGCATCGGCGGTGCCTTGGCGAACATTCCGCTGGTTCAAGGGGCAGAAGCACTACTCGGGTATCTACTGGTCGGCGACGGCGAACGACCACGTGATCTACGAGTCGCGGCTGGAGTTGGCGCGTCTCCTCTTCGCCGATTTCGATCCTTCCGTACGCCACATCGTGGCCCAGCCGTTCTTGCTGAGGGCGGATCTGGAGGGGAAGGTGCGCAAGCACATTCCGGACTACTTGCTGATCACCGGGCAGGGGCCCGTAGTGGTGGACGTCAAGCCGCTGCACCGCGTCTCCAAGCCCGAGGTGGCCTTCACCTTCGACTGGACCCGCAGGACGGTGGAGTCGCGCGGCTGGCAGTACGAGGTCTGGAGCGAGCCGCCACCGGCGAAGCTGGAGAGCATCCGGTTTCTGGCCGGCTATCGCCGGTCCTGGCTGTTCTGCACCGATCTCCTGGACGAGCTGCGTGGCGCCGATCTTGACGGTGTTCCGCTGGGGCAGATCGCGAGCCGGGTTTCGGAGTACGCCGAACCGCAAGTGCGGGCTGCTGTCCACCATTTGCTCTGGACCCATGAGCTCCTCGTAGATCTCGATCGCCCGCTCGACCCGTCGCGGGTGTGTCGGAGGTCGGCATGAGCGGCGCTGGAGCGAGGGTCGGGGTCGGTACGCGGTTCCGCTACGACGGAGAGACCGTCGAGGTGGTGCAGATGGCTGCTACCACGGCAGGCAATGAAGTGGTCCTGAAAGACGGCCAGGGGCGGCTGCTGCGACTGTCGCTCGCGGAGCTGCTGTTCTCCGACCGGGCGGCCGTCATTCCGGATGGGCCGGGGCCGTCGGCCGACGACGACGTAGAGATCGCGTCCGTGCTGCTGGGACAGCTGGGGGCGACGGAGCGGGCGAGGCTCCTGGAGCGGGCCGAACACGTGCGGGAGGTCATCACAGGCTTCCGGTCGGGCAGTTCGGAGCTTGCGAGGGACGGCGAGCCCCGCCAGGAATACGACCCAGAACTGTCCCGGGAGACCCGGTACGCGGCGAAGGCGGCCGAGTTGGGGGTGTCTCTTCGTACGGTGAAGCAGTGGGTCGCAGACTTCCGCAGTCATGGCGAGGCCGGTCTGGCACCGAAGAAGGGGCTGGCCCGCAGGTCGCAGGTGAAGGCGGACGAGCGGTGGGTGGAAACCGCATTGGAGGTGATGGTCGAGCACACCGGGGAGTCGAAACCATCGCGGACGATGGTGATCGAGCGGACTCGGGCCCGGGTGATCGCGCGGTTCGGGGCGGATGTGGTGAAGCTGCCGAGCCGGGCGACGGCGTTTCGGCTGCTTGAGGATCTGGAGCGGCAACATCCGCTGTTCCGGCTGAGTGCGAAGAGGAACCGGGACATCGCGGATCGCCCGGACGGGGTGTACGGGAAGCTGCGGCCGACGCGGCCGGGCGAGTACCTGGTGATGGACTCCACGCGGCTGGACGTGTTCGCCTTCGATCCGGTCACGCTGCGGTGGCTGCAAGCTGAGCTTTCGGTCGGTATGGACTGGTACACCCGCTGCATCACCGGGATTCGGATCACGCCGGTCTCTACGAAGGCGGTTGATGTCAGCGCGGTGCTCTATCAATCGTTCCGCCCTCGTCCGGCGGGGCGTGACTGGCCGCGGCACGCGGTCTGGCCCGAGCACGGCATTCCCCGGACGGTCCTGGTGGACGTCGAGGCGGTCGAGGGGCCGGGGTTCGCCTCGCCGCCGCTGGTGCCGGAGACGCTGGTGGTCGACCACGGCAAGGTGTACGTCTCGGAGCATCTCACCAGTGTCTGCCGCCGGTTGGGTGTGTCGGTGCAGCCTGCGAGGCTGCGGACGGGCCGGGACAAGGGGCCCGTGGAGCGGTATTTCCGGACCCTGCGGGAGGGGCTGCTGCAGGCCCTGCCGGGCTACAAGGGACCGGACATCCACTCGCGGGGCGAAAACCCAGAGGACGACGCGTTCTTCTTCCTCGACGAGCTGGAGGAGATCGTCCGGGAGTGGACCGCGACGGTGTATCACTGCCGGCCGCATGCGGGGCTGGTGGATCCCGGAGTGCCGGGGCTAAGGCTGTCGCCTGCCGCGATGTTCGAGCACGGCATGGCCAGGGCCGGGTACATCGAGGTGCCCCGGGACAGGGACCTGGCCTTCGAGTTCCTGCGGACCGAGTGGCGCACGATCCAGCACTACGGCGTCGAGATCGGTCGGCGCCGCTACAACGGGCCCGCGCTCAATCCGTACCGCAATGCCAAGAGCCCTCACCGGGGCCCGGCCGAGGGCAGTTGGCCCTTCCAGGTGGACCCCGACGACATCACCCGGATCTTCTTCCGTGATCCGGCCGATCGCCGCTGGCACCCGCTGCTCTGGGAGCACGCGCCGTCGGCCGATATGCCACTGAGCGAGGACGCGCTGGCTTTCGCCCGGAAGCTGGCGGCGGCGAAGTACCGCTACCCCGATGACCGGCTGGCCGTCGCCGATCTGCTGGAGCGCTGGAACCTCGGCCTGGGAACCTCGATCGTCGAGCGGCGAATGGCGCTGCGGCTGTCGCGGGAACAGGCCGGCATCGAGCTGCCGGAGACCGGAGGCGAGACGGAATCGGTCGCCTCACTGCCCTCCGTACGCAAGGCACTGGGCCAGGAGGAGGGACTGTCGGAGCCAGCCGGAGCGGAGCCGGAACCGGAGGCCGTGGCCGAAGGCGGCGATGACGACGACGTCGATCTGGAAGACCTCACCGACGAGGACGACTTCTACGCCGATGCCCTGGAGGACGTGTGAGCCGTGTTGCCGGACTGTCGAACCTGGGCAACTTGGCTCTGTCGAAGAAGGAGGACTTCAAGGCGTTCGCCGACGCACCCCGGCGACAACAGCCCGAGCTGCTGACCCGGAAGCAACTCAAGGAGCTCGGCGCGCAGGCGCGGGCCGAGTACGACCGGTCGCGACGGGAATGGCATGCCAACCTCGGGCCGATCAAGACCCCGCAGCTGGTCGAGCTGCACGAGGATCTGTGGGACATCACCGACAGCAACTTGCAGGACGGCGACAAGGCCAAGGGGGCGGTGGCCGTCGACACCTTTCCCGGGCTGGGCAAGACCACGTCGGTCCTGGCCTTCCTGCGCGAGTTCCACCGCAGAGAGATTGCCGAGAAGGGCGAGTTCACCGACCAGGGCCACGAGCGGTGGCCGGTCTGCCGGGTGGGACTGACCGGCAACACCGGCATGAAGGACCTCAACCGGGCCATGCTGGAGTTCTTCGAGCATCCCGGACGGTCCCGGGGCACCACTGTCCAACTCGGTCGGCGGGCCCTGGACTGCATGCTGTCCTGCGAGGTCCGCGTCCTTGCCCTCGATGACCTGCACTTCCTGAAGTGGGGCAGAACGAGCGGCATCGAGGTCAGCAACCATCTGAAGTGGATCGCCAACGAGTTTCCCGTGACCCTGCTGATGGTCGGCGTCGGACTGGCCGACAAGGGCCTGTTCAGCGAGGGATCCGCAGCGGGGGACACCGCGCTGGCCCAGACCGGACGCCGTACGACCCGGCTGGACATGCGGCCCTTCACGATCACGAACGAGGCCGGGCGACGGGAGTGGAACCAGATGCTCCTGGCACTGGAACAGCGCATCGTCCTGGCGGACAAGTACCCCGGGATGCTCGCGCACGATTTGTCGGACTACCTCTTCTCCCGCAGCACCGGCCACATCGGCTCCCTCATGACACTGATCAACCGTGGCTGCCAGCGGACTGTCCGCAGCGGCAGCGAGCGCCTGGACAAGGACCTGCTCGACCGCGTGAAGAACGACGAGGCGTCCGAGAACGCCCGCCGCGAACTCGAAGCCGCCCTGGAAGCCCGCCGACTGACCAGCCGCCCCCGATCACGCCAGTCCGCATGAGGACTACTCCGGGGACGTTTCCCATCAGGCTGAAGGCGCTGCCGGGTGAGGCTCTCGATTCCTGGCTCGAGGCATTCGCGCACCGCCTGCACACGCCCCTCGGCGACGTTCTCAACGATCTTGGACTGCTCGCGCTCGAAGATGGACTCGCGGTCGGCAGTAGCTCGACCGAGATGCTGACCAGGCGCCTCAGCCCTGTAATAGCCGCGTCCATAGCCCAGGCGACGGGCACGCCCGTCGCAGCCCTGCACGCGATGACCCTGGCCCACTACGACCAGCGGATCCTGGACCTCGACCCCCGCTCCGGCCTGCCCCAAAGCGCGACGCGCTGGGGGAAGAGCACCGGCGCACGTTTCTGCACGGACTGTCTGGCCGAGTCGGGTGGCCGCTGGCAGCTGGCCTGGCGACTGGGCTGGTCGTTCGCCTGCGTCAGGCACAATCGGCTGCTGGCCGACCACTGCCCGCAGTGCCGAAGCCGACAGCGAACGCGAGCTCCGGCCACCCGCGAGATCCCGCATCCTGGGCATTGCCCGAACACCTCGTCAGCGGACGGCACCGGTCCCGGCCGACGGCGCTGCGACGCCGATCTTGCCCAAGCGGCCACCCCGCTCCTCGACGCCGATCATCCCGTGCTGGACGCACAACGGCTCGTTTACGCGATGACCGACTCCGGCACCGCAGCGTTCGGCCTCTACGCCGACCATCCGCAATCCGTACTCGGAGCCCTCGCTGACCTGCGAGCGCTCGTCGGGGAGATCCTCCTCCACGCTCCCCGCCAATCCCTGGCCGATCGCCTTCCCGCGGACCTCCCCATCAGTACCAATGCCGCGTAGTTAGCGTGTGACGCGATCCGTCAAATCGGGGGAGGTCCAGCCTTGTTCGAGCATGTACGTGCCTCTGCCGACCTTGCGGATCAGCCCCTCGGCCGTCCAGCGCGTCATCGATGC
>NZ_JBQQCE010000349.1:0-10674 GCF_052245645.1 Streptomyces sp. KR55
ACGGTCAGGGCGGACAGGCCCATCGAGACGCCGATCGCCTTGTTCGACTGGCCTTCGGCGACCAGCCGCAGCACCTCCACCTCGCGGCCGGACAGCTCGCGGTAGCCACCCGGGTGACTCGGGGCACCCGGGGGGCGGCGGTGCAGACGGGCGGCGGCCGCGCCGATGGGAGCGGAACCCGGTCGGGTGGGGAGCCCGACGTTGGTGCGGGTGCCGGTGACGACGTAGCCCTTCACACCGCCCGCGAGGGCGTTGCGCACCGCGCCGATGTCGTCGGCGGCGGACAGGGCGAGTCCGTTGGGCCAGCCGGCGGCACGGGTCTCCGACAGGAGCGTGAGGCCGGAGCCGTCGGGCAGATGGACGTCGGCGACGCAGATGTCGCGGGGGTTGCCGATGCGGGGACGAGCCTCTGCGATGGACGAGGCCTCGATCACATCGCGCACACCGAGCGCCCACAGATGGCGGGTGACGGTGGAGCGGACGCGCGGGTCGGCCACGACCACCATGGCGGTCGGCTTGTTCGGGCGGTAGGCGACCAGGCTTGCGGGCTGCTCGAGGAGAACGGACACCAGGCCTCCTGGGGTGCGGGACGGGGCGGCTCGTAGGGGGTGAAGCCGGGACGAACCGTGCTTTCAAGGTCACAGACGTCTTCGGCACCAAACCCGTCTGCCTTTAGAAAATGATCGCGATCCGGTGAGTAACAATTCGTGCAATTCGGACACGCGGTCGATCATTCGAAGATCGAACGGCTTCGGTTCGCGTCGTGGTACGGCCGAAAGTGGTCGTATCGACAAAGAGATCGGCCTGAAACGGCCCAGCCGGGTGACGCTCAGCGCGACTGCGGGCCGCGCCGCTGGGGCAGCGTCACCACCGAGGCGTCACCCGGACCGGCCGGCGGCAGGCCCGCGACCTGCGCGAGCAGATCGCACCAGGACGCCAGATGCGCCGCCGTGTCCGGCGCCCCGCCCAGGCCCTCCCGCGGTGTCCACGAGGCACGGATCTCGATCTGCGAGGCGGACGGGCGCGCGGACAGCCCGCCGAAGTAATGGGAGCTCGCGCGCGTGACCGTACCGCTCGCCTCCCCGTACGTCAGACCGCGCGCCTGCAACGCCCCCGTCAGCCAGGTCCAGCACACCTCCGGCAGCAGCGGGTCGGCGGCCATCTCCGGCTCCAGCTCCGCCCGCACCAGCGTCACCAACCGGAAGGTGCCCCGCCAGGCGTCGTGCCCGGCGGGGTCGTGCAGCAGCACCAGCCGGCCGTCGGCCAGGTCCTGGTCGCCGTCGACGACGGTGGCCTCCAGGGCGTACGAATGTGGGGCCAGCCGCTGCGGCGCGCGGGTCGGCTCGACCTCGATCTGCGGCCGCAGCCGCGCGGACCGCAGTGCGTCCACGGCGGCCCGGAAGGGCAGCGGAGCCGTCTCGCCCGAATGCAGGTCCTCCTCCTTCGGGTCGTCCGTTCCGCCAGCGTCGTCCGACAATCGTCCCTGAGCCGCAGCCATGCGGTGCAGATTAAGCGGAACGGGGGCTGAGTGCAGGGTGACACCCCGCCCCGCCTGTTGGTGCTGGCCTCGCTGGGGGCTGCCGCCCCCAGGCCCCCGCCTGGTCGTGGGTGGTTCCAGTCGCACGGCGGGTGCGGGTTGTGTGTGGCCGGTCGCGCCCACGGTGGGGGTCCCCCCCGCTCGAGCGAAGCCGAGAGTGGGGGAGGAGCCGCATGTCGATACAGCCCCGCGCCCCTTGAGGTCGGCTGCCCCCCCGCCCCCGTTGTCGGTGCGGCGTGCGAGACTTTTCGTCGTGAGTGCGAACGGAAGCCCCACGGGCAAGCAGCCGACAGCGACGTATGACTCCGCCTTTCTGAAGGCGTGCAGGCGTGAGGCCGTGCCGCACACGCCTGTGTGGTTCATGCGGCAGGCCGGGCGCTCGCTGCCCGAGTACCGCAAGGTGCGCGAGGGCATCCCGATGCTCGAGTCCTGCATGCGGCCCGAGCTGGTCACCGAGATCACGCTGCAGCCGGTGCGGCGGCACAACGTGGACGCGGCGATCTACTTCAGCGACATCGTCGTCCCGCTCAAGGCCATCGGCGTCGACCTCGACATCAAGCCCGGCGTCGGCCCGGTCGTCGAGCGCCCGATCCGTTCCCGCGCCGACCTCGCCCAGCTGCGCGATCTGACCCCCGAGGACGTGTCCTACGTCACGGAGGCGATCGGCATGCTGACCGCCGAGCTCGGTCAGACGCCCCTCATCGGCTTCGCGGGCGCCCCGTTCACCCTGGCGAGCTACCTCGTGGAGGGCGGCCCGTCCCGCACGTACGAGAACGCCAAGGCGATGATGTACGGCGACCCCGAGCTCTGGGCCGACCTGCTCGACCGCCTCGCGGACATCACCGCCGCATTCCTCAAGGTGCAGATCGAGGCGGGCGCGAGCGCGGTCCAGCTCTTCGACTCCTGGGCCGGCGCTCTCGCCCCTGCCGACTACCGGCGCTCCGTCCTGCCCGCCTCGGCGAAGGTCTTCCGCGCGGTCGAGGCGTACGGCGTCCCGCGCATCCACTTCGGCGTCGGCACCGGCGAGCTGCTGGGCCTGATGGGCGAGGCCGGTGCAGACGTCGTCGGCGTCGACTGGCGGGTCCCGCTGGACGAGGCCGCCCGCCGGGTCGGTCCCGGCAAGGCGCTCCAGGGCAACCTCGACCCGACGGTGCTGTTCGCCCCGCAGGAGGCCGTCGAGGCCAAGACCCGCGAGGTCCTGGACGCGGCGGCGCAGCTGGAGGGACATGTCTTCAACCTCGGCCACGGCGTCATGCCGTCCACGAACCCGGACGCGCTGACCCGTCTCGTGGAGTACGTCCACACGCGGACGGCCCGCTGACTCACCACGCCTGCCGGGGCCGTGCCCGCCTGCCGAACAGCAGGCCGCGCGGTTCCGGCGGCGGTGGCGTGCCCGGCTTCAGCGGCCGGGCGAGCAGCATGCCGGCCTCGCGGGCCTGGTGGTGGCGGAGCCGCCGACTCCGGCGGCCGGTCGGCCCGAGGTCGTGTGCGCGCACCGTTCTTCGCCGAGGGCACTACGGCCGAAACCGCGTGAAGTCCTCCCCGCCGTACGGGGATTCACAGCCTGGTAACGCAGGCCGCAAAAAGCCGTACCGACAGATCAGAGCGTCTGAGGCGCCGGTTCGTAGGCGGCCACCGGCTGCACATCCGGCCAGGTCATGGCGGCCGAGCCCCAGGTCAGGCCGCCGCCGAAGGCGGTCAGCAGCACCCGGTCGCCGACCGTCAGGTCGCCGCGGGAGGCCGCCCAGGACAGGGCGAGGGGGATGGACGCCGCGGCGGTGTTGCCCACCTCGCCCAGGTGGCACACGACCCGTTCCCGGGGCAGCCCGAGGCGCTTGGCCACGGCGCGCAGAATCCGCGCGTTGGCCTGGTGCCCGACGAAGGCGTCGACGTCCTCCGGCTCCCAGCCCGTCGCCTCGGCCACTTCCCGGGCGGACCGGGTCATCGTCGCCACCGCGCGGGTGTACACCTCCTTTCCCTCCATACGGAAGTAGGAGGAGAGGCCGTGCGGACCGCGGCGTGGCGCCCGTGAGCCCCCGCCGGGGACGGTGATCAGTGCCGCCTGTGTGCCGTCACTGCCCAGGCGGGTGTGGAGCACCGCACCCGGCGTACCGGTCCGGCCCCGTTCCAGCACCACGGCCGCCGCACCGTCGCCGAAGAGCACCGCGGTGTTGCGGTCCGTGGGGTCGACGATCGTCGAGTACGTTTCGGCACCGATGAGCAGCACCGTCTCGTAGAGTCCCGACCGGATCAGCGCGGACGCCGTCTCGAGCCCGTAGACGAAGCCCGAGCACACCGCCGCCAGGTCGAAGGCGGGTACTTCGGCGCAGCCCAGGCGGGCTGCGATCTGCGGAGCGGTGGCCGGGCAGGGCTGGTCCGGGGTGGTCGTGGCCAGCAGCACCAGGTCGCAGGTGCGCCGGCCGGCCGACTCCAGAGCGGCGGCGCCGGCGGCCGTGGCCAGGTCACCGGTGCTGACCCCCGGTTTCACCACATGACGTCGGGTGATGCCGGTGCGGCTGTGGATCCACTCGTGCGAGGTGTCCAGCACCCGGGACAGGTCGTCGTTGGACACCACGTCCGGGGGCAGACAGCTCCCGATGCCGGTTACCACCGCTCGGGCATCGTCCATGGTGGGGGTCCTTCCGGATCGGTGTCAGGCGGAAGTCGCGACCACGGCGGCCACGCCCTCGCCGCCCTGTGCGCCAGGTGGGGTGGCGGCCCGCCGCACGTGACGGTCGGCGAAGTCGTCGTATGCGATGGGGGCGCGCACCAGCGCTTCGGGTACGTCGAGCAGGGCGAGCAGCTCCTCGGCGCGCAGTTCCGCGGCGCCTTCCTCCGCGCGCAGCCGATCGGCTCGCAGCAGATCGTCCTGGGTCAGCACACCTGCCCGCAGCCCGGTCATGCCGTGTTCGAGCAGACAGCCGGCGGCGTAGTGCCGCAGCAGTCCCCGCCCGGCCGGGTGGGGCGCGTGACCGGACCAGTGGCCGAGCGCCAGCGTCTGGTAGACGGCCCGCGACCAGGCGGTGCTGGCTGCACCCGGCCCCTCGCGGTCCACCTCGGCCAGCAGGACGTCGCTGAGGCGGCGCATCGCAGTGACGAGAGCACGGGTGTCCGGATCGGTGCCGCCGTCGACGGTGTCACGGACCGCGTCGTCGAGGAGGCCGGCCAGTTCCTCACGTTCGCGCAGTGCGAAGCGCGAGGCCTGGTAGCCCAGGACGGTGTTGTCACCGCCGAAGGTCACGGCGATCTCGAAGTCGTGCTGCAGCGGCGAGATCTGGTTCAGGTGGTGGTAGCCCAGTCCGCCGCAGAGTTCCCTGGTGTCGGCGAGCGTGAGCCGGGCGTCTCCCGTGCTGCCGGTCTTGGCACAGGAGATCAACGCGTGCAGCAGCCGGTCCTCGGCGGGGTGCCGGGCGCCGACGCGCTGGACCGCCTGCGCGACCAGGCCTTCCAGCGCGTGGTGGGCGGCCAGGGCACGGCCTGCCGCGGTCCGCAGTCGCATGCGGTAGTGCGCATGGCCGAGCAGCGGAGAGCCGAACGTGCGCTTGACGGCCGCGAAGCGGGTGGTGATGGCGCACGCCAGGCGCTGCGCCATGGCCGCGCCCATGCTGGGGAACAGCCGTTCATGGGTGAAGGTGGCCAGGCACTCGTCGAACCGGCGGTACCGTCGCACGGGGGAGTGGTACACGCCCTGCTCGTCGATCCGTGCCCAGCGGCTCATCAGGGCGGACCGGGGCAGCACACACTGGTCGAACCGGATGATGCCGGTCTGGTTGGCCTCGACGCCGCCCTTCGGCTCGGCGCCGTGGACCGAGACTCCCTGGGCCAGGCGGCCCTCCGTGCGCAGCGGAACACGCAGCCAGTGGTGACCCTCGTCCCGGTCGCCGACCCGCAGCCGGCACAGCACCATGGCCACGTCTCCGGTGTAGAGGCTGTTGCCGATCCACACCTTGCTGTCCGCCGGATCCGGCGTGTGGAGGACCAGCGAGCGGTCGGCGTGCCGGTAGGTCGCCGTCGTCCCGATCCGGGTCAGGTCGGAGCCGGCGTGCAACTCCGAGGAGGCGAAGCAGTAGACCCGCTCCATAGTGTCGATCTCCGGCGCGAAGCGTTCCAGTTGCGTCGGGTCCGCGTGGCTGAGACAGGCGTCCCCGGCGATCTGGTGGGAGACCAGCACATTGAGCAGGGAGGCGTCGTAGGCCCCGATCCAGCCCATCGTGCGCAGGAAGTCGGGAAACTCCGACGGCTCGCCCCGGCCCAGCCACATCGAGTTCGCGGTGATGCCGGCCCGGTTGATGCGCAGGGCCCGGCGCAGCGTTGTGACGCTGTAGTCGTACAGGCTCTGCCCCTCGGGCCGGATCTCGGCGAATTCAGGGTCGGCCAGCAGCGTGGTCAGCGTGGCCACGCGCTCGTTGGTCATGAATAAGTCCCCGTTGATCAGCGGCATCCGCTGCCGTCTTCCACTTGCGAGCCCTGCGGCCCTGATGTGCGCACCGTCGTCAGCGCCCCAGGATGAGGGCGCAGTTGTGGCCCCCGAAGCCGAAGGAGTTGCTGAGGACGTACGAGGGCTGCTCTTCACGCGGTTCTCCCAGGACCACGTCGAGACCGGCCAGTTCCGGATCGACCGCCGTGGTGTGGGCCACCGCCGGAACCACTCCGTCGCGCAGGGTGCACAGCGCCAGTACGGCCTCGATCGCGCCCGCTGCGCCGAGGGTGTGTCCGAGGACGCCCTTGGCCGCGGTGACGGAGGGACGGTGCGGGAAGAGCCGCCTCACCAGGTCACCCTCGATACGGTCGTTCACCGGGGTCGAGGTGCCGTGGGCATTGACGTGGTCGATCGCCTCGCCCTCCAGACCGGCGTCCCGCAGGGCCTGTCGTACGGCGGCCTCCGCCTGGAAACCGTCGGCGCGGGGAGCGACCAGGTGATGGGCGTCCGTGGTGCAGCCGTAGCCGAGGACGCGGCCCAGTTCCTCGGCCCGGCGGTGCGCCGCGGTCTCGAGCCGCTCCAGTACGACGGCGCCGGCGCCCTCGGAGATGACGAACCCGTCCCGGTCAGCCGCGAACGGACGCGAGGCGGTCGGGTCGTCCCGCATGGACAGCGCACCCATCCGGGCGAAACCGCTGACGGTCACGGGTACGACGCCGGCTTCCGTGCCACAGGCGATCACCACGTCGCAGGATCCGCCGCGCAGCAGATCGCGCGCGACGCCGATGGCGACCGCGCCGGAGGCACACGCGGAGACGACAGTGTGGGACGGGCCGGTGATGCCGTACCTCAGGGCGACCGCGCCCGCCGCCATGTTGGGCAGGGCGCGGGGATGCAGGTACGGCGAGACGGCCTCGGCACCCCGTGTCGCGAAGCGGTCCTGCGCCTGGACGAGCGTGCCGACGCCGCCGATCCCGGTACCGATGACCAGGCCGACCCGGCTGCCCTCCCATGTGTTCGGGTCGAGCCCGGACTGCCGGATCGCCTCGCCCACCGCGACCAGTGCATAGCGGATGAAGGGATCCGTGTTCGCCGTTCCCCTCCCCGACAGAACTTCGGACCCGAAATCCGGAACACGCAGGCAATAAGGGGCGCCGGTACCTTCCAGCGCCTTGTCCTTGAGCGCCAGCGTGGGGGCCTTCAGAACCGACTGCCAGGTTTCGGCCACACCGATCCCGGCAGGGGTGACCAGTCCGGCCCCCGTGACCGCGGCGGGAAAAGCAGCTGTCATGACGAGCCCAGTCTGGCACCCACGAGTTCCACCAGTTCCCCGAAGGTCTTCTCCTTCAGAGCGCTTTCCTCGTCGGCCAGGTCGACATTGAACTCCTCTTTGACCCGAGTGATGAACTCGACGACGGCGAGAGAGTCCAATTCCAGTGTGTCGAGGCGCACATCGGAAGCAATGTGCTCGGCATCCACCTCAAGGTCGTCGACCAGTATGCCGTGGATCGTCGACTGCAGATCGTTACTCACTCGGAACACCCCTAAAAAGCCGACAGGAAGAGGAGCCTGCGACCGCGGCAACGATTGCATGCTTGCTGTGCAGGGCTACTGCACTCCCCCCGTATGTGATGGACAACACCCTGTTCCGCACCCGAATGGGCCGTGCCCATGGGTAAGGCAAAACAGTTGCTCCAGCACCCGCCACGCCCCTTAACCGGATGGCGTCCGAGGTCTATCCCGCTCAACGCGGGCGCACGGCATGGCGGTCGGTGGCCGGAGCCTGGGCACGATTCTGTACTGTGACGGTCCAGCTGGTCAACGCCCCTCTTACGATGGTCCGTTGAGGTGAGCGTGCTAGAGTCGCTTGACGCCCCGTCAGCGCCGCGAGCCACCCGACCGTTAATTCGTGGCGTCGGCAACGAGGGCATTGTTATCTTGCAAGTTGACGCGAGACCTCGAGAGCCCAGCGCGTCGGGGGACACGTAACAGGGGGATTTAGGGAGCTTCCCCCTGCACACATGGGGGAGCGCAGGATGTTCACCGGGTCGCCGTCTGCCCGCAATCCGCTGTCGGCAGCGCAGCAGCGTGTTTGGTTCGCTCAGAAGCTGATTCCGGACAGCCCTCTGTACAACATCAGCGGTTTCGTGGAGATTCACGGACCGCTGGACGTGCCGCGATTCGAGCGCGCGCTCCGGCGGGCCGTGGACGAAGCCCAAGCCCTCCATGTGCGATTCGGTGAGACCGACGGTGTTCCGTGGCAGTCCGTCGCGGCTCCCGGCGACTGGCCCCTGGTGATCCGAAATCTGGCGTCCCGGGAAGGCGGACGGGCCGCAGCGCTCGCCGCGATGCAGGACGACCTGGTTCATCCCTTCGACCTGGTCGACGGCCCCCTGTTCGTTCATATGCTGTTCCAGGTCGCTCCGAATCACTTCCTCTGGTACATGAGGGTGCATCACATCGCCTGTGATGCTTTCGGATTCAACTTGATTGTCCAGCGGGTGGCGGACTGCTACTCGGCTCTGGCGGAGGGCCGGCAGGCCCCGCCCACCCCGTTCTCCCCGCTCGTCGAATTCCTCGCCGAGGACGCCAAGTACGCCGATTCCGCGCGTAGCAGCAAGGACCACGACTACTGGCTCGAGCGCTTCGGCGACGCCCCCGAACTGCTGAGCCTGCCCGACCGGCCCACCGGCCTGTGGTCCGAGGCGCACCGCCACACCGCACAGCTGGACCCGGACCTCTTCGGCGCGGTCAAGCGGCTGGCGCAGGAGGCCGGGACGACCTGGCAGGTCACGCTGACCGCCGCTGCCGCCACGTATCTGAGCCGCTTCTCCGGCACCGACGACCTGGTGCTCGGCTTCCCCGTCACCGGTCGCCTCACTCCGGTCACCCAGGCCACGCCCGGCATGGCCTCCAACGTGCTTCCGCTGCGCCTGCGGCTGCACCCGCGCATGCCCTTCACGGAACTCCAGCGGTACGTGGGCCGGGAGATGCGCGCCCTGTTGCGGCACCAGCGGTACCGGGGTGAGGACCTGCGCAAGGATCTCGGGCTCGGCGGCCTGACCCGCCGTATGTTCGGCCCCGCCGTGAACTTCCTCCCGCTGCCGCAAGACCTGCGGTTCGGCCCGTGTACGGCCGAGGCCCGCGGGGTGCCCAGTGGCCCGGTCGACGATCTCGTGATCGCCTTCGAGGGCGGCTCCGACGACAGCGGCGTCCGGGTGCTGCTGGCGGGCAACTCCGCCGCGTACGACGCCGGGACCGTCACCGGCCACGGTCGGCGGTTCCCCGCCTTCCTGCGTACGCTCCTCGCCGAACCCGCCCGCCCGGTCGGACTCACCGAAGTGCTCCAGCCGGACGAACGGCACCGCGTCCTGACCGAGCGGAACAGCGGCGCCACCGACCTCGCCGCAGGCACCCTCCCCCAGTGGTTCGAGGAGCAGGTCCGGCGTACACCCGACGCGATCGCCGTCACACACGGGGACACCCACCTGACGTACCGGGAGCTGAACCGGTGGGCGAACCGGCTGGCCCACCGGCTCATCGCGCGGGGCGCCGGCCCCGAGCGGCTGGTCGGACTGGTGCTGCCGCGCTCGGCCGAGCTGGTGGTGGCGGTCCTGGCGGTACTGAAGACGGGCGCGGGCTATCTGCCGATCGACCCGCAGACGCCGGCTGCCCGGGTCGCCGCGGTGCTCTCCGAAGCCGAACCCGTGCTCGTCCTGGACACGGTCGAGGCCGTGCGGGACGTCGAGGGAGCAGCTCTCACCGATTCGTCCGACGCCGATCCGTCCGACGCCGACCGGCTCGGCGCACTGCACCCGGAACACCCCGCCTATGTGATCTTCACGTCCGGTTCGACGGGCAAGCCCAAGGGCGTCGTCGTCTCGCACCGCAACGTCACCCGGCTCTTCTCCGCCACTGCCGAATCGTTCCGCTTCCGGGAGAGCGACGTGTGGACGTTGTTCCACTCGTACGCGTTCGACTTCTCGGTGTGGGAACTGTGGGGCGCACTGCTGCACGGCGGCCGGCTGGTGGTCGTCGAGCACGCGATCTCCCGCTCGCCCGACGCGTTCCTGACCCTGCTCGCCGAGGAGGGTGTCACCGTCCTCAACCAGACGCCCTCGGCCTTCTACCAGCTGATCCAGTCCGAGCGGCAGCGCCCGGGAACCCGGCTGGCCCTGCGCCATGTGATCTTCGGCGGCGAGGCGCTGGCCCCCGGCAGGCTCGACGCCTGGTACGAGCGGCACCCCGACGACCGGCCGACGCTCGTGAACATGTACGACATCACCGAGACCACCGTGCATGTCACCCATCATGCGCTCAGCCGCGAGGACGCCGCCGACACCGGCAGCACCGTCGGCACCCCCCTCGCGGACCTGCGGGCCTACGTGCTCGACGCCGCTCTGCGTCCGGTGCCGCCCGGAGTCACCGGCGAGCTTTACGTGGCCGGCGCCGGACTGTCCCGCGGCTATCTGAACCGGCCCGGGCTGACCGCCGACCGGTTCGTCGCCTGCCCTTTCGGACCCCCCGGCGCCCGGATGTACCGGACCGGCGACCTGGCCCGGTGGACACCCGACGGCGCACTCGCCTACGAAGGCCGGATCGACCACCAGGTCAAGATCCGCGGCTTCCGTATCGAACTCGGCGAGATCGAGGCGGTGCTCTCCCGCCATCCGCAGGTCGCCCAGGCCGCCGTCGTCGTCCGCGAGGACCGGCCCGG